>JAFQLG010000034.1 GCA_017414605.1 Clostridia bacterium | reverse complement strand
CGAGCGCCGGAACGAACGGAAACGAGAAGGGGATTTTCAAGGTCGCCGAACTTCTTGCCGGTAACCGCTTCCATCTTAACGATATACTCCATGATCTCAGCCATGATATCATCGTTGATCTGTCTGCCGTCCTCGTAGTACTGAGTGCAAGCCTCTGTGGAAATGGTGAAGCCCTGGGGAACAGGAAGACCGATGTTGGTCATCTCTGCAAGGTTTGCACCCTTACCGCCGAGGATCTCACGCATGTTTGCATTACCTTCTGTAAAGAGGTAACAATACTTCTTTGCCATTGGAATTTTCCTCCGTATTAAAATATATTTTTTTACTGTCCTAAAACCAAAAAAGGCCGCAAAAATAGATATGCGGACAAATTCCGCACTTTTGCGCCGTTTTTTTTGGCGGAAATATTATACCACATAATTATCCATAATGGAAGACCTTGTCCCAAAATTATTCCGCCGCACAATGTAAATTTTTTGTGAACGCACCAAATTCAAGTAAAAAAAGTTGACAAGACTGCATAAACATAGTATAATTTTGTTGAAATGATATATAGAGCCGGTTTTTCGCTTTGAGGCTACCCCCTCGTTGCGCAAAAGTGGCTGTTTCGGTTTTTATGAATTAAAGGAGGGCGGAGAGAAATCATGTCCAACATTTTTGATATTTTCAAGAAAATAGAAAAGGAAAACGCGGCTCGCGCAAGCCTGCCCGTAACGCACATTCTGGTCGGCCTCGGCAACCCCGGGGCAAAATACGAGAATACCCGACACAACGCGGGCTTTATGGCTATCGACTATATCGCAGACAAGTGCGGCGTTACGGTGAACAGGAGCAAGTTCCGCGCTCTTGTGGGCGAGGGAACGGTTGCTGGCGTTCGCGTGCTGTTCATGAAGCCGCAAACGCTTATGAATGCATCGGGAATGGCGGTCAGCGAGGCGGCGGCGTTCTATAAGATACCCGCCGAGAACGTCATAGTCCTTTCGGACGACGTTAATCTTGACGTTGGCAGAATGAGAGTGCGCAAGAGCGGCTCGGACGGCGGTCAGAAGGGACTGCGCTCCATTATAAATATGATGTCGAGCGATGCCTTTCCGCGCATCCGCTTTGGCGTTGGCAAAAAGCCGCACCCCGATTATGACCTTGCCGATTGGGTGCTGGGCAATTTTTCCGAGCAGGATAAAAAGGCGCTTTGCGCCTGCTTTGAGCCTGCATACGAGGGTTTTGTGAAAATTATCGGCGGCGACGTTGATGCCGCCATGCAGATATGCAATAAGGCGCAGATATGAACGTTTTGACACAACTGATAAGGCTGGACCGCGAATACGGCGAGCTTTGTGAGCTTGTAGGGCGCAATCTTGCCTCGGCAAAGAGCCTGCCCATTGTGGCCTCCGGCCTGTCGGGCGGAGCGCAGGATGCGCTCATCTTAAGCCTTACCGCCGACACGCAGGCAAAGCTTTGCGCGGGCAGAAAGCGCGCCGCTCTGGTGATATGCTCCGAGGAAAAGGAGTGCCAGAGGCTGTGCCGCGAGTATGGCTCTCTGGGCTACGTCTGCACGCATTACGTAGGGCGCGACCTTACCTTTTATAACGTTACTGCCTCCCATGAGTTTGAGCATGAGAGGCTTTACGTGCTTTCGGGACTCTTAGAGGGACGCTTTGATTTCGTATTTACCACGCCCGAGGTGGCTCTGGGCTACACCATACCCCGATAGGTGCTGGCAAAAAACCTTATAGCGCTTGATTTTGACACCCGACTTGAGCCCATGGAGCTTGCGCGCCGACTTGTTGCGGCGGGATATGCGAGAGTTGATATGGTGGAGGGCGCGGGACAGTTTGCCCTGCGCGGCGGAATAGTTGACGTTTATCCTCCCTCTGCTATGCTTGAGGGGGCGGACGGCGAGCGCAGCGAGGGCGCGGCAGCCATAAGAATAGAGTTTTTTGACGACGAGATAGACCGCATGGGCATCTTTGACGTCACCTCGCAGAGAATGCTGTCAAACCTCAGCCGCGTAAGATTTTGTCCTGCGCGCGAGGTGCTGATGGATGGGGCTGCGCGCGAGGCGCTTATCGTTGCAATAAAGAAAAGATGGCGCGAGAGCCATGACGAAAAGGTGTGCGAGGCTTTAACTCGCGAGCTGGCCTCACTTTCGGAGGAGCTTTGCGAGGTAGGCTTTGCGGACAAATATATTTCGCTCATTTACCCCGAAAAGCAATGCCTGCTTGACTATTTTGATGAAAAAGCGCTGGTGTTCGTGCGGTCAAGCTCGGCGGTCTACGATAGGCTGAAGGCGGAGATGTGGCACTCGGACGAGCGCGTAAAGGAGCTTTGTGAGGGCGGCACCATTGCGCCCAAATACGCGGAATATTGCAAGACGGCGGCGCATTTCGAGGCGTTTTTGGATGCAAACGTCACAGTACACGTCAACTCATTGGCATATGGAGTCAGTGACAAGCGTCTTTCGGGACTTTTCGGCTTCAGAACGCGCCAGCCCGTCAGCTATTCCGATAAATTCAACCTTTTGTGCGAGGACCTTATCGGCTATCAGAAGGGCGGCTACAAGACCGTTATAATGACGGATAGCAAGGCGGCGGCGAAAAATCTTGACTCGCTTTTGCGCGATGCCGATTTCATAACGGCTATCGACTCGGGTGAGCTCGCGGCAGGTGACGTCGCTCGCGACGTGGTGTACATCACATACAAGGGCAGTATCGCGCCATACGAGCTGATAACTCCGCGCGTAGCCGTGCTGTCAACCGAGAGCGAGCTTGTGTCGGGCGGCAAGAGCGCGCAGGGAAGTCTGCGCCGAGGCAGGCGCAAAAAGAGCCGCGATGCTCAGAGCATACTGTCCTATGCCGAGCTTGAGGTGGGTGACATCGTGGTCCACGAGGTGTACGGTATAGGCCGTTATCTCGGACTTGAAAAGATAAAGATAGACGGCGTAAGCCGAGATTATATAAGCATTCAGTATGCGGGCAGCGACAAGCTCTGTATGCCAACGGAAAAGCTGGACCTCGTTTCCAAATATATCGGCGCGCACGCCGACGACGGAATGGTAAAGCTTTCAAAAATGGGTGGCGAGCAATGGAAAAAGTCAACTGCCAGGGCAAAGGGCGCGGTGCGCGAGATGGCAAAGGACCTGATAAAGCTTTATGCCGAGCGCTCCAGAAGGCCGGGATTTGCATTTGACGCGGACGACGCCACGCAGCGAGATTTTGAGGCGGCATTCGACTATGACGAAACCGATTGCCAGCTGGACGCCATATCCGAGATAAAGCAGGATATGATGCGCCCCGTTCCTATGGACCGCTTGCTTTGCGGCGACGTTGGTTACGGCAAGACCGAGGTGGCTCTGCGCGCGGCATACAAGGCGGTGCTTTCGGGCAAGCAGGTGGCGATCTTGGTTCCGACCACCATTCTCGCGCTCCAGCATTACGGAACGGCAGTAAGCCGCTTCCGCAACTTTGCCGTTAACGTTGATATGCTGTCAAGATTTCGCACGCCAAAGCAGATAGAGCAGTCCCTGCGCCGTCTTGAGCGCGGAGATACCGATATAATCATCGGAACGCACAAGCTGCTGGGCAAGGACGTAAAGTTCAACGATCTTGGGCTTCTCATCGTTGACGAGGAGCAGAGATTCGGCGTTGCGCAAAAGGAAAAGCTAAAGCAGCTGGGCGGCAATATAGACGTTCTTACCCTAACGGCAACGCCTATCCCCAGAACCTTGAATATGGCAATGGGCGGAATACGCGACATCTCGCTTCTGGACGAGGCACCGGGCGACCGCTTGCCCGTTCAGACCTACGTTTTAGAGCACGACGACCTTATCATCACCGAGGCGATATGGCGCGAGCTGCGGCGCGGCGGTCAGGTATTTTATCTTCACACTTTCGTGGACTCAATAGATAGCGTTGCGGCAAAGCTGGCAGCCGAGATACCCGAGGCGAGAATAACCGTGGCGCACGGAAAGATGAGCAAGGAGGAGCTGGAGGACATCTGGAGCAGCATGCTTTCGGGCGATATTGACGTGCTTGTCTGCACAACCATTATCGAAACGGGCATCGACGTTCCAAACGCCAATACTCTGATAGCCGACAGAGCCGACAGATTGGGACTTTCCCAGCTGCATCAGCTGCGCGGCCGTGTCGGTCGCTCGTCCAGAAGGGCTTATGCATATTTCACCTATCCGCGCGGCAGACAGCTCTCCGAGGTGTCGCAAAAGCGGCTTGAGGCGGTTCGCGAATATGCCGAGTTCGGCGCGGGCTTCCGCATAGCGCTTCGCGATATGGAGATACGCGGCGCGGGCAATATTCTGGGCGCCGAGCAGCATGGTCATCTTGAGGCTATCGGCTATGACCTCTATATCAAGCTGCTGAACGACGCGGTGCTTGAGGAAAAGGGCGAAAAGCCACAGGAGCGCGGTGAATGCGTTGTCAGCATAGAGCAGGACGCCTTTATTCCCGAGTCATACGTAAAGTATGCGGGGCAGAGAATGACGCTCTATAAGCGCATAGCCCTGATAAGAAACAAATACGATGCGGACGATATTGCAGACGAGCTTATGGACCGCTTTGGCGAGATGCCGCAATCGGTTGATAACCTTTTGCGCATAGCACTCATACGCGCCATGGCTATCGACTGTCACATCAAGCAGCTGACCGAGGTGGGCAGAGAGATACGTATGTATCAGGACAAGATGGATATGGAGATGTGGCGCGAGATGTCCTTCGCAACGGGCGGAAGACTGCGTATCGTAATGGGGGCGCATGGCGACAGCTTTGCGCAGATAAAGCTTAAAAATTGCGAAAATTCTCTTATCGTTGTTAACAAAATGTTTGAAAATTATCTTGATAGTGTACAAACAAAGGATGTATAATAGTTAAAATAAGCCCAAGCAGCAGTTTTCGCTCAAGCCTTTTCCAAAAGGCTTGGCGGAGCCGCCGCGCTCGGCGGTCGCTCGTCGCAACGAGCGAAATAACTCACGGCATTTCTTTTTTTGCCAAGCTTTTTTCTTTGGGCCTTTGGTTGCAAAGAAAAAAGCGGACAACAATTCAAGACAGTTAGCATATGAAAGGTTAATTTGATGAAAAAGTTTGTTAAAATTATGTGCATATGTCTTGCGGTGTGTCTTTTGGGCGCGGCGCTGGTATCCTGCTCGGGCAGCAAGACCCTGATGACGCTCCGTGACAAGACGCTGTCGGTAAACGTGTACGAGTTTCTGCTCTCGAGAATGAAGGGCACGCTGGGCTATTACGGCTACGATATAACCAGCGATAGCTTCTGGCGCACGGTTGTATCTTCGGACGGCACCACGTATGACGATTATTTTTGCGCGGAGATAGAGCGCGAGGCGGCTTTCTATCTTATAGCGGATCACCTCTTTGACGAATATGAGCTTACACTCTCCAAAGAGGCAGAGCAAAAGATCGACGCGCTGCTGCAAAAGCACGAGAAAAACGCGGGCAGCCGCGCGGCTCTCAATGAAAAATTAAAGGCATTTGGTGTAAATTACGATATTTTGCGTGAGGTATACGTGCTGGAAAGCAAGATAGCCGCGCTCAAGGAGCATCTTTACGGTGAGAATGGCGAAAAGATACTCGACGAGGTAAAAGAGGAGTATTTTGACGAAAATTACGTCTGCTTTGAGCAGATATTCGTTGCCACCTACTATTATCTTACCGACCTTGACCGCTTTGGCGACGTCGTATACTACACCGACGAACAGCATACCGCGATAGCCTACGACAAGCAAAACGGCAAGACGCAAAAGGACGAAACGGTAATTTTAATCTAATAGTTTAATAGATAATTATATTAAAAAATAGATTAATTTTTATTTAATTAATCAAAGGATGTATTAAATGAATCTTAAAATAAAAAACTTTTCTAAAAT
>JAFQLG010000033.1 GCA_017414605.1 Clostridia bacterium | reverse complement strand
GTCATAATTATCAATTCCCGCATTCTTCAAAGCGTCGCGAACCTGTAAAAGCGTCATACTCTCCCCCCTTTTTGTCACTATTATAATTATACCAAAAAAGCAATGCTTTGGGAATACCTTTTTACAAAAAAATCAAGAGGCGAAACAAAAAATCGCCTCTTAATCCTTATATTTTGCAAGCTCTGCATCGATCGTTGCTCTAACCTTGTCGGCGATCTCCTGCGCCTTCATATCCTTATACTCCTCATAGGGTATCGGCTTATGAAAAACGACCTTGGAGCTTACCGGCTTTAACGTATTTTTCTCAAAAACCTTGTAGGAATCTATCAACGTTACGGGTACTATGGGGCATTTTGCCTTTATCGCCGCCAAAAAGCAACCGCGCTTGAACTCGTTGGTGTTGTTTCCCTGACCCTTATAATAAATTCCCTCTGGGAAAACAAGATAGGGTCTGCCGTCCTTTACCGCCTCGGCTATAGCCTTTAGCGCGCCCATTTGCGAGCGCGTGCTTTCCTTGTCGATGCTCTGCCCCTCCAGCATATCGATAGCCTGTTTCATAAGAATTATCTTATATCTGCGCTCGTCTATGAGCATTGAGCAGGGTTTTTTATGCGCGGACAGCACTCCGATCGCATCGTATTGCCCCTGATGGTTGGCAAACATCATATATCCGCCGCTCTCGGGCAGATTCTCAAGCCCTTCAGCCTCGGTTTTGATCCTGCCATGCTTTTGCAGAGTGGATATCAACTTTTGAGCAAAGGCATACCGCGCCTCCAAAGAATACTTTTCGGGGTGCTTTGCCATATACGCCATTTTGGGAACGTAAAACAGCAACGGTATGAAATTTATTAAGATAACAAAAGTCAATCTCACAAAAGCACCTCCTTTTTTATTTTCAGATCTTATCCGCCATATAGTAAACAAAGCTTTCGGTATCCCTCCAGCCAAGGCAGGGATCGGTTATGGACTTGCCGTATATTCCCTCGCCTATCTTCTGGCTTCCCTCCTCGATATAGCTCTCTATCATAAATCCCTTGAAAATACTTGCTATATCGGAATTCTGGGAGCAGGAATGAAGCACCTCGCGCGCAATTCGCGTTTGCTCCTTATATTTTTTGCCGGAATTTGAGTGGTTGCAGTCAACTATGAGTGCAGGATTCTTAAGATCGCGCTTTGCATACTCCATGCACAAATGCTCAAGATCCTCATAATGATAGTTAGGTATGGACTCACCGTGCTTGTTAACGTAACCGCGGAGAATGGAATGAGCCAGATCATTGCCCTTAGACTTTACCTCCCAGCCACGATAAAGAAAAGTATGCGCATGCTGAGCCGCCGTTATCGAATTCATCATAACCGAAATATCGCCGCCCGTGGGATTCTTCATGCCAACGGGTATCTCTATTCCGCTGGACACCAGTCGGTGCTGCTGATTCTCAACCGAGCGCGCGCCGATGGCTACGTAAGACAAGAGGTCAAACAAATACTGATAATTTTCGGGATAAAGCATCTCGTCCGCCGTGAACATTCCCGTTTCCTCAATAACGCGCAGATGCAGCTTACGTATTGCCACAACTCCCGCCAGCATATCGCTTGCCTTTTGCGGATCGGGCTGATGCAGCATTCCCTTATATCCGTCACCCGTAGTTCTGGGCTTGTTGGTATATATTCTGGGTATCAGCACAAGCTTATCTGAAACCTTGTCGCTAAGGCGGGCGAGCCGCGTAACGTAATCCATAACGGAGTCCTCGTTATCTGCGGAGCAAGGGCCGATAATAAGCAGCTTTTTATTTGATTCCCCTCTGAATATGCTCGCTACCTCGGCATCAAAAATCTTTTTTCGCTCAACGCTTGTCGCTGATAGCGGATACTGCTCTCTGATCTCCTTGGGTATGGGCAATTTTCTTACAAATTCCATAAGTTCTCCTCTTAAAAGGTCACAACCAACATTCTTAACATTCCATATTTTACAACAAATAATTCTATCACTCATATGTGAACTCTGTGTTAACGTTTGCTGTAATCTCAATGTAATTTTAAGGGCGCGCAGAACGAAAAACGTCTGCGCGCCGCAATATATGCAAATTAAAATTTCAAAAACGCCGTTCTTATCTCAGAGGGAGAATAGCCGTAACGGTAAAGAGCCGCCGCGAGCTTGTCCCTTTTGCTCTTGTCCTCGGGAACGTCACCGTACCGCTTTTCTATAAGCGCTGCACACTGCTCCGCCATATCAACGCCCTCCAGGAAAAGATAGACCTCCTCCAGCGCATCGTCGCGAAAACCCTCCTCATACAGCTTGTTTATAATGCGTGTCTGTCCCCAAAGCTTTGAGAGCAGGATCTCGGCTCGGCGCTGAGCGATCTCGCCTTCCTTTACGTAGCCTCTGCGCTTTATAAGCTCTATTGCCTGCTCTGCAATGCTTTTTGCAAATCCCTTTGCCAAAAGCTTGGCTGAAAGCGCCCGATAGGAGCTTGGCGCAAAAGCGATGGATCGGCAAGCGGAGTTGAACGCATCGGTAACGTTTGCCCAGAATTCAATATCGCACAGTACATCCGCCGATATCTCTCCGGGGCAAAGCTCCGCGGCGTCATACAGCTCCGAAAGAAATGCAAACGTGAGCTTTTCGGATTGCCCTCCTCCGCAAACGGTAACGTCAACGACTACCGTAGCATCGGAGCGACGGCGCATATCCGTTATCTGAATACTTCCCATCAGCAAATATTATTCCTCATCCATAGTGCGAATGTCAAAATCGTCCTCGTCGTCAAGCTCAAACTCCTCCTCGTTGAGAACGCCGTCATTCTTCATCATAAGCTCTCTCACCTTTGCCTCTACCTCAGCGGCAAACTCGGGATTGTCCTCAAACAATCTCTTAACGTTGTCCTTGCCCTGCGCAAGTCTGTTGCCCTCGTATGAGAACCAGGAGCCGCTCTTCTTGATGATGTCCATCATAATAGCGAAATCGAGGATCTCGCCCGAGCGGGATATTCCCCTTCCATACAGAATATCAAACTCCGCAACTCTGAAGGGGGGAGCCACCTTATTCTTAACGATCTTACACTTAACGCGGTTACCGATAATATCCGTGCCGTTTTTGAGCTGCTCGGTCTTTCTTATATCAATTCGTACCGATGCATAGAACTTAAGCGCGCGACCGCCCGTTGTCGTTTCGGGATTGCCGTATATAACGCCAACCTTTTCGCGAAGCTGGTTGATAAACACAACGATACAGTTGCTCTTGGAAATAACCGCCGTAAGCTTTCTCATTGCCTGCGACATAAGGCGAGCCTGAACGCCCACCGAGGACTGACCCATATCGCCGTCTATCTCGGTCTTTGGAACGAGAGCCGCAACCGAGTCCACAACGATAACGTCAATAGCACCCGAGCGAGCCAACGACTCGGTTATAGAAAGCGCATCCTCTCCGCAATCGGGCTGGGACACCAAAAGATTTGCAATATCAACGCCAAGCGCCTTTGCATAAACGGGATCCAGCGCATGCTCCGCGTCAATAAACGCAGCCTCGCCGCCCGCCTTTTGCACCTCTGCTATTATATGCAGAGCAACGGTGGTCTTACCCGAGGACTCGGGACCGAATATCTCAACCACTCTTCCCTTTGGAACGCCGCCTATTCCAAGCGCCATATCAAGAGAAAGCGAGCCCGTTGAAACAGCCTGAACCTCCATATGAGTATTCTCGCCCAGCTTCATAATAGCGCCTGCGCCGAACTCCTTTTCTATCTGCGCCATCGCCGTACTGAGCGCTCTTTTTCTGTCTTCCTTATCGGTTATATCGGTTACCTTTACCATTGCCTTTTTGGTTGCTGCCATCTAAGTTTCCTCCGTTAAACTTGTTTTCAAGTCATAAATGCGCGCAAATACCCCAAACGTTTGCGCCTTACATACAGATTATACACCACGAAGCGCATCTTGTCAATAGTTTTTTGAAATTATTTTTCCAAAATCGGTATTTTTTTAATAATTTGTTTTGCAGTCCGCCTCAAAGGCAATTTTGAAATTCCGTTTTTGGAACTAAACACCCTTTTGTCTGTAAAACCGCAAATTTGAAAAAAATACACAAACCTTTTGCGCACAAAATGAATAAATTTATATAAAGTTCAGCTGCAAAATGTCGGTTCCTTATTGAAATCAATGGCAAAATGTGATATAATTATCTCGTATTTTACAAGAGGTTACACGATAGTGGCAGACAGGAGGTTCACTATGCAAAAAATGAAGGTTGGCGTTGTTGGCGCCACGGGTATGGTTGGTCAAAGATTTCTCACTCTGCTTGAGGATCACCCTTATTTTGAGGTGGTTGCTCTTGCGGCTTCCAAAAGCAGCGCGGGAAAGAGCTACAAAGAGGCGGTCGGCAGCCGCTGGAAGCTGGCAACACCAATGCCCGAGCAATATAAAGATATGATAGTTATCGACGCCGAGGACGTTGACGCAATGAAGATTTGTCAGTTCGTTTTCTGCGCGGTCAATATGAAAAAGGACGAAATCAAGAAACTTGAATACAAGTACGCAAAGGCGGAGATCCCCGTTGTGTCCAACAATTCGGCGCACCGCTGGACTCCGGACGTTCCTATGGTGATCCCCGAGATCAACCCCGAGCATCTCGAAGTCATAGAGGCGCAAAGAGCAAGACTTGGCACAAAGCGCGGATTTATCGCGGTCAAGCCCAACTGTTCCATTCAGGCATACGTTCCCGAGCTCACTCCCCTGCGCAAATACGGCATCAAAGAGGTCGTTGCAACCACATATCAGGCGATTTCGGGCGCAGGCAAGACCTTTAACGAGTGGCCCGAGATGATAGACAACATCATTCCCTACATCGGCGGAGAGGAAGAAAAGAGCGAGCAGGAGCCGCTTCGTATCTGGGGTAAGGTCGAGGACGGCGTAATAAAGAAAGCCGACGCTCCGCTTATCACAACACAG
>JAFQLG010000032.1 GCA_017414605.1 Clostridia bacterium | reverse complement strand
ATTGTATCGCTCCCGTCGTCCGCAACTCTGTTGTGCAGCGTTATGCCGAATTTCTTTTCAATTATCTCGGCGTTTGCATCAAAGCTACCGAACACAACGGAAACTATGTCGTCGCCGTCCACTTTAATTATCTTATTGCTCATCAAATGTATCCTTTCGCCAAGTGTCACTTATTGCGAGAGGTCAACCTCAAACTCCGCGACCTCGGCTATATTTTCTATTGACGTTACCTTGCAGATAAGCATTACCCTATCCTCCAAAATAACTGTGGAAACCGTTTTTTTGACCACGATCCTGTCCTCTGCCATTTCGCCCAGAAGCTCGTCAAGGCGGCGATATGCCAGCGTGAGCGCCTCTTGCTCGCTTCTCGTTGCCGCAGCCGTTTCATACTCCAAATATTTCTCGGTGGTTTGAGAAAACGGCGTTTTTACAAGTCCAAAAAGGTCAAAGTCCTCCACGATATCTATTTTATCATAAAATTGTCCTTTTTTGTTACCCTTTTTCAAAATATTTATAGAAAAATCGAAAAAATTCAAATATTTTTCGCAATATTCCTGCCCTGTATATACTTTTTGCTCGTATTCATAGGGTATCTCGATAACAAATTGCTCCTCCGTTCTCGCCATTACCATTCCCGCGGCTCTGGTATAGCGAAACCCCAGCTGCTGACTGTCAAAAAGTCCGCTCACCAAAAGCTGTCCCTTTTCAACGTATCTGCCCGCAGCCACCACGGCGTTTCCGCGGAAAAGCCTCACCTCCTCGATCATTCCCGCCTTTTTTGCAACGAGGTTTGCCGGCTTTGTCGACGTATCCTTTGGTGGTGCCGCCTGATTCTCTCTTATCTGCACGTGCGCCACCGTTCCTATTATGTTTATAGACATCCACGATATGCGGCTGCTGTCTATCATTATAGCGTTTTCTATCCTATCCGTGTTTGCCGAGCTTATCAGACTGCCAACGGAAAAACCATGCTCTGCCATAAGCGCTTTGACCTCTGCCGAGGTAAGACTGCTATTGCCCTCCACCTCTATACTCCATACGAATTGATGTGCCGCGATTATGCCAGCTATCGCTAAAAGCACACCGAGCGCGATGCCGTATCGCTTGCGATAGCGCGAAAGGATCACAGGTATACCCTGCTCCTTTACGACCTCGTAGCCGATGTCGCGCTCCTCGCATAGTTTTTTGAGCCTTTTGAACTCGGATAGGCGCATTTTTATTTCTATTCCGTTCTCAAGCGTTTTTAGCTTTACGTATTGTATCCCATAATACATACACACATTGAGAATTGCCGTTCCGCAGCAAAAGTCGGCTCGCAATGTAACTCCGCCCAGCAAAAAAAGCAAGATCTCCATATTTACGCCTCCTCACAAAAGCTTATATTGCATATCTCTCCCTCAATTGAAACACTGCCGTAATGATACGTGGTACAAAGCAGCCCCCGCCCGTCAATACAAACGCAAAAGCCCTTTAGCTTAAGCATTATCTCCTCGCTTGAATATTTCAATATTCTTCGACATCCGCTGACCAAAAGAAGCTCTCTGCCGCGAACCTCAATGCGCACCTCACCAAAAAGCGCATCACTAGGCAGAGAGATCGCCTTTTTCAGCGCCGAGGAAAATGCTCCCTTTTTATACTTGTTATCTTGCATATCGTAGCTCCGTTTTCAATAAAATTACAAAAAAGGACAAGGAGATAAATGAAAAGTGATTACCTGCCCGCCCGCCGCCAAAAAGACGAATATAAAAGCTCTCTTAACGCTTATCGGCGCGCTTGCCGTTTGCGCTATGCTACTCGCCCTTCCAAACTCGGCAATAGATTATATGAAAAAAGGCCTTGCGCTATGCGCCAACAGCCTCATTCCCTCTCTTTTTCCCTTTATGATAATTTCCGAAATAATCGTGTCCTGCAGGATAGGTCACGTTATCTCAAAGCCGCTCTCCCCGCTGCTAAAGAAGCTATTTGGCATAGGAGATTCGGGCGCCTGCGCATTCATCATTGGAGCGCTTTGCGGATTTCCCATTGGCGCGCGGTGTGCCGCGGCGACCTTTGACAGCGGAGAAATGTCACAAAGCGAGCTTAAGCGCACGCTTATCATCTGTAACAATCCCTCTCCCGCTTTTGTTATAAGTACGGTTGGCGCCTTGATTCTCGGTAACGTACGCTTGGGTGTGGTTATTTACGTCTGCCTTGTTCTGTCCTCGTTAACGGTTGGTTTTTTTGCAAGATTTTTTATGAAAAATCCAGCCCTGATGTCTTTTGAAAAAAGCTATTCTCCAAAAGCTCTCGACTCAGAGGCATTTACATCTGCCGTAAAAAACTCGGTTGGATCCATGCTGTCAGTTTGCGCCTTTGTGCTGATATTTTCAACGGTTATTGGCTGCATCTCCGAGCTTTTGAGAAACTTCGGCGCACCCGAAGCAGCAATTTGCATTATGTCGGGGTTTTTTGAGCTTTCGGGGGGTGCTTTAAGTGCCTCGCATCTTGGAGATACTTTCAGGGCGGCAGTGGCTTCGGCTCTGTTTTGCGGCTGGTCGGGACTATGCGTGCATTTTCAGATAATCTCGGCGGTGGGTGGCAGAGGTGCATCGTTAAAGCCCTATTTTTTGGCAAAGGCGGCACAGGGCATTCTTTGCGCCCTGATGTGCGCCGTAAGTCTGAAATTTTTGTTCCCATCTCTGCTATTCGATGATCCCACAACCTTTTTGCCTACCGACACACCCTTAAATGCCGCAGGCATTTACGTTTGTCTTGCCTTTGCGCTGGCATCGCTAACCCCTTTTTTAGTCAGCCTCTTTACCAAAAAAATAAGAAATAGCTCAAAAAAGGTTATTGACAAGCGCTCGCCTTTGTGTTAAAATACATTATAATATGAAAATGCTATGACCGAGAGGAGTAGGTTGCGGTTCTCTTTCAGAGAGTGGGCGGTTGGTGTGAGCCCATAGGAGTAGCGGCTGAAGGTAGCTCGCGAGCAGCGAGGGCGAAGAGAATTTTTCCTTGCGTAGTCCTTGACGGTGGCAACGTTAGAGCCTTGAAAGTGGTGTTTGTTGCTTAGGTGAGTGTGTTTGATGAATTTTTTCGCAGACAAGGCGCACCGCAAACAAGCAAGACGCAGGCGTAGTATCCTACGTCAAGTCGCTTGTGAGGAGCAACGCAGTATGCGTGAAAATTCACAAACACAATTTGGGTGGTACCGCGTAATTTTACGTCCCGATGTGATATTCACATCGGGCATTTTTTATTTGAAATCAATTTTACAACATACACGAAAGGAAGCGAAAAAATGAATTCCTACAACGAATTGCCAAAGACGTATTCTCCCTCCGAATTTGAGGACAGAATTTACGCCGAGTGGTGTGAAAAGGGTTATTTTACGCCCGACAAGAACAATGAAAATCCCGCTTTTTCAATAGTTATCCCTCCGCCGAACGTCACGGGTCAGCTCCACATGGGTCACGCGCTTGACGAGACTCTGCAGGACATTCTCGTTCGTTACAAGAGAATGCAGGGCTTCAACACCCTTTGGGTTCCCGGCACCGACCACGCGGGTATAGCTACTCAGATAAAGGTTGAGGAAAGACTGCGCGTTGACGAGGGACTTTCCCGCTACGACCTCGGTCGCGAAAAATTCCTTGAGCGCGTTTGGGGCTGGAAGGACACCTACGAGGCTCGCATCACAAGTCAGCTCAAAAAGCTGGGTGCTTCGTGTGACTGGACAAGACAGCGCTTTACCATGGACGAGGGCTGCTCCAAGGCGGTCAAAGAAGTTTTTGTTAACCTCTATGACAAGGGCCTGATCT
>JAFQLG010000031.1 GCA_017414605.1 Clostridia bacterium | reverse complement strand
TGCTCTGTCAAACATTTTTCTGCGTTATGCGGAGAGAGTATATATGAAGCTCGGCTCCTTTCGCGCGGAGAGCTTTGAGGAGCTTTTTGAGGGCACGCGCGCCCTGCCTTGGGCTGACTTTATCGGCAAAAACGACGCTTTCCCCGTCAAGGGACACGCAATAAAATCAAAGCTTCATTCAGTCCCCGACTGCCAGTCTATAGTGAAAAAGGCGGTGGTCAGGGCAATGAGCGAGAGGTATGGGATAGAGCGCTTTGCCGAGACTGGCGCAAAATACCAAATAGAATTTTTCATACTGAACGACGAGGCGACGCTTATGATAGACACCTCAGGCGCGCCTCTTCACAAAAGGGGATACCGCAAGGAGTCAAACGGAGCGCCGATAAGAGAGACCCTCGCCGCGGCAATAGCCGCCACATCCCGTCCAAGGGAAAACGTGCTTTTCTGGGACCCTATGTGCGGAAGCGGAACTATCGCTATTGAGGCGGCAATGCTGATGCGAAGGGTTGCTCCCGGGAAGGGCCGCTGTTTTGCGGCGGAGGATTTTCCATTCATTGAGCGGAAAATCTGGCAAAACGCAAGAGAAGAGGCAATAGAGGGGGAGATAAAAAGCAATTTTGAGGTTTTTGCCTCGGATATAGACCCCGCCTCGGTGGCTCTCGCCGCAAAAAACGCCTCTCTTGCGGGAGTTTCGGACACGGTAAGAGCGTTCTTATCCGACGCAAGGAAAATCAGCGCCGAGGGCAGGCGGGGAACGATAGTTACAAACCCGCCCTACGGAGAGAGGCTCGGCACCGTGCGTGAGGCGGAGGCGCTGTACCGTGAGATAGGCGAGCATTTTCGCTCCCTCTCCCCCTGGCAGGTGTATATCATAACCTCCCACCCCTGCTTTGAGAGATTTTACGGCAAGAAGGCTGATAAGGTGCGAAAGCTGTACAACGGAATGATACCGTGTTATCTATACCAATACTTCAAAAAATGATTTGCTCAAAAAGGGGCTGTCACATTTGGTAAAACCGAAAAACCGAAAGAAAAATAAAAAAGTCTCGAAAACGGCTGTCTCAAATTTGTGTTTGAGACAGCCGTTTTCATACTTTTATTTACATTTTGTGGCTTAATCGCTCATTCCAAGCTCCGTAATGGTGGGAAAGAGAGGGCAAGATAGCATTCTGCAAGCAGCCTTTGCCATTTCCGACGTACCTGTTTTAAAGCCTTGCCTGTACCAGGCAAGCATAGTTGACATAAGACCCGATATCGCGAACAGAAACACCTCGGAGCGCATCCAGTCGCTGTCCTCGGGGAGAAATTTTTTCGGGTTCACAAGCTCGTCTACTACGCTTGAAACCGACGCATTGATAAGCATACCGGTAAGATTGCTGCGCTCAAGGGCGTCAAGCAGACTCTTGCGTTTTGTCCAGAAGATATAAAACTGCTCAAGGTCGCGCTTGAGTGACCTGCGCTCCTTTTCGGTATATGCCGAGCCGAATTCGCCAAACTCCATAAGGGTGTGGTCAATAAGAGCGTGAAGAGCCCCGTCCTTGCTCTCAAAATAGCGATAAAACGCCTTTCTGGGTATCTGCATCTGCTCGCAAAGGTCACTGACGGAGATATCCTCATAGCGTTTTGCGAGCATCATTTTTTGCAGGGCAAGCTCTATTTCTCTTTGCCTTTTTGTGGATTGTTCGGTTTTACACAGCTTGTACATAAATCCTCCGAAAAAGTCGCGCTGATTGTATTAAGAGTATTTACAATATTTGTTAAAGCTATCCTAATTATAACAAAGATAGCCCTACCCGTCAAGGCTTTTTGTTAAAATTTACTATAAACGCTCCTCTTTTTTTGTCGCTTGGTGTCACACAAGTGGCATTCTGCCCCTTTTAAACCGAAAGAGTC
>JAFQLG010000030.1 GCA_017414605.1 Clostridia bacterium | reverse complement strand
TACTTCTCCGCTATGTCAAAGATCTGGCAAGCGGTCTTATAATCGGGAGCAAATGTCTTATCGATGTAGGTTCTCTTGCCATAAGGAAGTACCTTTTCGGCATATCCCAGGTGCTTATCGGGGTCGCTGGGCGCCAGTACGAGTATAACGTCACTCTTGTCGCAAAGCTCCTCAAGAGTGTCGCACTTCTCTACTCCGTACTTTTCGCACCACTCTGCAGTTGTTACCTTGTCAACCAAGGATACGTCAAGCTCTGCCCAAGCGTATGCAACCTCGTACTCAAGGCCGAGTTCCTCGCACTTTTCCTTTATCCATGCGGGATAGTTGTTTGCGTGCCACTCGCTGATGTAATAGTCAACAAAACCGATCTTTTTCATTTTTATATCCTCCGTTTTATTAAAGCTTTACTACGGTGCAGTTTTCTGCCGATTCAAACGCCGCCTCTATAACGCGAAGCGAGGTTCTTACCTGGTCGTGAGTTACTATCTGTGTAGCTCTGCCCTCTATGGTGTCGATAAGGTTCTCATAGAAGTCCTCCCAGCGAGGATCCTTTTCGCTTACGGGAAGCGGAACGTCCTCTATTTCGGACTCGGGGCGAGGCCACATGCTTCTGGAAAGACCGTTATGGGTGTAAACACAACCCTGTGTCCAGTCCACTCTCTTAACGTTTGCCTTTATGATCTTACCCGTTTTGCCAAACCAGTTGTCGATACGCGCCGTTCCGTCGTTACCCGAAATGTGCCAACGGGGCTCGTTTACAAAGGTCCAGGAGTCAGCCACGATATGAGCTGCAAGGCCGTTTTCAAAGTTGATGTTTACGCGAATGGCATCATCGACCTCGGTCTGATAAATGTGGTGCAGCTGAGCATAAACCGACACGGGCTTGGAATCGACCATGCAAAGCACCTGGTCTATCATGTGAACTCCCCAGTCGTAAAGGAAGCCGCCGCCCGAGCTCTTTATGGTTCTCCAGTCACCCGGAACGTTACGGTTGCTGTACAGTCTTGAATAGATCTGGTAGGGCTTGCCTACGAGATTCTGCTTTAAGATGTTTCTCGCGATATCGTAGTCGATATCCCAGCGTCTGTTCTGGTGAACGGTGTATATCTTATTATTGCGCTTGGAAGCCGCGATAACGTCCTCAAGCTCAGCACAGGTCATACAAGCGGGCTTTTCACAAACCACGTGCTTGCCCGCATCGAGAGCTGCGATGCAATAATCTCTGTGGAAATCGTTAGGTGTGGCTACAACAACTATGTCCACGTCACTTGCGAGAAGCTCCTCTGCGCTATTGCAGGTTGCAAAGCCATCGTCCTGCGCTTTTTTGATCTTATCCTCGTTGATGTCGTATATGAGAGCTACGTCAATACCTTCAATACGGTCGCGCACGTTTCTTGCGTGCCAAGAGCCCATTGTACCGTATCCGATTATACCAAGCTTGTGCTTCATATTACCCTCCGCGTTTTTGTAATGATAATTTTGTCGATTTATTAGGCAATATATACCTTATAACCATTTTCAGTATAACACTTATTGTAAATTTTGTCAATAGAATTGGACATTTTTGGTTGACATTTTTTGCTTTTTAAGTTATCCCATTCAGCTTTTACCTTATAATAAAAGCGCCGTCGCAAAAGCGACGACGCCTCAAAAAATCATATTCAAATTGGCTGTTTTCTGATGAAAAGCACACCAAGGGTATTTTGTCCGCAATGCGAGGAAATGGTGCATCCCGCACGTGTGATATGCACCTCGGCAAAGGGAGCAAGCTCCTTAACCTTTTCAACGCAGCTCATATATACTGCCTCGTCGCAGCCCGCGTGCGTTACGAACACTCTGTCGAGGCGGATATCGCTACCGTCACCAACGCGTTCCGCAACGTACTGCAAAAGAACCTTTTCAAATTTTCCGCGATACTTTTTGCCAACGCCCATCTTGCCGTCCTTAACGGTTATGCAGGGCTTAAGTCCAAGCGCGTTCGCGCCAAACATGGCAAGAGCCGAGCAGCGTCCACCCTTGTATAGAAACTCAAGGCTATCTATAACGAAGGATGCATCAACGCAGGGCGCCATACGGCGACACTCCTCTGCTATCTCCGCCGCGGTCATATCTCCCTTTTTAGCCATTTCTGCGGCGGCAACGACCAAAAGTCC
>JAFQLG010000029.1 GCA_017414605.1 Clostridia bacterium | reverse complement strand
GCATACGACAAGGGACTTGATCTCGTTCTTATGTCTGCGCAGTCCAATCCCCCCGTTTGCAAGATAATGGACTACGGTAAGTACCGCTTCGATCGTGAAAAGCGCGAAAAGGAAGCGAAGAAAAAGCAGCAGACCGTTGAGCTCAAGGAGATACAGCTCTCCCCCAGAATCGACACACACGACTTTGAAACCAAGGCAAGACATGCAGTTAAGTTCCTTGAGTCCGGAAACAAGGTTCGCGTTGTTATGAGATTCCGCGGACGCGAGATGAGCCATATGGCAATAGGTCGCGAAATAATCGAAAAGTTTGCCGAGGTGTGCTCGGAGGTTGGACAGGTTGATAAGAAGCCCGTGCTTGACGGAAGACTTCTCAGCATGGTCATCAGCCCCATAACACAAAAGGCATCTAAATAATAAGTAATTTTTTAAGCATAAGGAGAATACAAAAATGGGAAAAGTCAAGACACATAAGGCTTCTGCCAAGAGATTTTCGGTTACGGGCACAGGTAAGGTAAAGATGAACCACTGTCATCACCGCCACAACCTCGGTCTTAAGACTCAGAAGAGAAAAAGACATCTTCGTTCAGGCGCTATCATGAGCGAGGCAATGGCAGGCAACTACAGAATACTCATTCAGAAGTAATTTAGTCGTAATTCGAGAAAGGAAGAATAGAAAATGGCAAGAATCAAGGGCGCTATGATGACGCGCAAGAGAAGAAATAAAATGTTGAAGGCTGCAAAGGGCTACTGGGGTGCAAAATCCAAGCACTTCAAGATGGCTAAGCAGCAGGTAATGAAGAGCGGTAACTACGCATTTGCTGGCCGTAAGCTCAAGAAGAGAGATATGAGAAGACTCTGGATCACCAGAATCTCCGCACAGGCAAAGGTTTGTGGTATGAACTACTCCACCTTTATGAACGGTCTCAAGAAGGCAGGCATCACTCTCAACAGAAAGATGCTCGCTGAGCTTGCAGTTTCCGACAAGGCTGCATTCGCTGCTCTCGTAGAGCAGGCAAAGGCTGCGCTTTAATTTTTTTGAATAAAAACCCGGTATGGTAACCGGGTTTTTGTCATAGATAGGCATATTTTGCTTTTATGAAAAACGGCGCAATTTGTGGCAAAAATGCGCCGAAAATATGCCCAAATCATTCAATTATTTACAAAAGAGTAATTTTTTGGATATAATTAAATGAAGGAAAAATTTCAAAAAGGGCAAAAAGGGGCGGAGATTGAGCCCCAAGACGTACGTTAAATCAAACAAAAAAACAAAGGATAATTTGTTAAAAACGGAGAGGAGAAGGACTGATGATGGACACAGTTATAACGTCAAGTCAGAATCAATACGTTTCCATGGCTCGCAGTCTTTCGGACCGCAAAGCTCGGCAAAAGCTGCGCCTTTATCGAATTGACGGAGTAAAGCTTTTAGCGGAGGCAATAAGTCGCGGCGCGCACATTGAGTTTTTGCTCTTGAGCGATGCGCTGGCTGGCGGCGTTGCCGATAAGGCCAATTCGCTTTACGGAGTTGATATCTTTTCGGTAGGCGCTCGGATCCTCACCGTTTCCCATAGCATTTTTGAAAAGCTTTCGGAGGAGCAGGCGCCTGAGGGCGTGATAACTGTTGTCGGATACGATAGCGAACGGCATCGCAATCTTGAGGGCGGAGATATTGATCTCGATCCCTGCGAGCGAGTACTATTGCTTGAATCGGTGCGCGACCCACAAAACGTGGGCGCAATAATCAGAGCAGCAGCGGCGTTTTCTGTCGACAGGATCATTATGAGCCGCGACTGTGCCGATATTTACAATCAAAAGGCGGTAAGAGCTTCAATGGGCGCGCTGTTCTCTATGAAGATAGACAGAGTGGACCACATTGGTGGCGCGATAACGGCGATTTCGGGCGCGGATAGACGCGTGTTTGCCGCGGCGCTTGACAAGGGAGCGCGCAGGCTTGGTAGCTTTGAGATGGTGGCAGGTGACTGTGTTGTCATCGGTAACGAGGGCCACGGACTTTCAAAAGAGGCAATAAGTGCATGCACGGGTAGCGTTTATATTCCCATGTCAGACGGCGTGGAATCGCTTAACGCTGCAACCGCGGCGGCGGTGCTTTGCTGGGAATTTTTCGGCAAGCACTGAAAAGCAACTGTACAGAACGATAAGGAGGTATGGCATGAAAAACGCAGCAAAGTGGATATGGCTGGCAGAAAAGTGCGGCGCAGGTAACGCCGAAATGTCGGCATTGGTTTCGCGCATGGGAACGATACAAGCCGTATACGAAGCCGACTTTGATACTTATACTGCAGAGGGTGCCAGCGAGAGACTGGCGGAGGATCTTTGCGACAAGTCCTTGGACGTAGCGCAAAGCATCATCAAGCTTTGCCAGGTAAATGCTATAGGCATACTTTGCTATGATGATGAAAAATACCCTGCCGCCCTGCGTTCAATAAGCAATCCGCCTGCCGTTTTGTATTACCAAGGAATTTTGCCCAACTTTAACAAGGGGCTGTTCATCTCCGTTGTGGGCACGAGAAACATGAGTGAATACGGAATGAGCGCCGCGTATAAAATAGCCTATGAGGTAGCGTGTGCCGGTGCGACCGTTGTCAGCGGAATGGCACTTGGAATAGACGGCGTTGCAGCTGCCGCGGCTATTGAGGCCGGCGGTAAAACGGTTGCCGTTCTGGGTTGCGGAATTGACGTCGTATATCCCAAGGAACACAAGCTGCTCAAAGACAATATAAGGCGACATGGCGTTATTATATCCGAGTTTGCTCCGCAGACAAAGCCCAGCGGACACAATTTTCCCATAAGAAACAGAATAATAAGCGGTTTATCTCAGGGAACCGTGGTCGTGGACGCCGACATTCAAAGCGGAGCTATGATAACCGCAAAGAATGCTATATTGCAGGGTAAGGATATATATGCCGTGCCCTCCAACATAGATTCGGAAAATTCCTCGGGCACAAACAGTCTGATACGTGACGGCGCGCAGGCGGTGCTTTGCGGAAGAGATATAGTCAAGCATTACAGAACGCTGCTGGGTGACAGATACAACTCGCAGTCTATGAAAAATGCGGAGCTCAGCTCAACTCTTGATCTGACGGTGCTGCGAGGCTTGGGAGTAAGCTCTGGGAGCAAATGCGGCATAAATCTCGGAAAGGCAAGCGAATATCGTGACGCTGAGTCAACGGTAAGTAAGGCGAGAGCGCACGCGGAAAAGATAGCCGCCAAGAAAGAGCATGAGAAGTCCGTAGCACAGGGAAGCGCATATCAAAAGGCGATACTTGGCGAAAAGCAGGACGCGCATGACGATAAGAGAGAGGATACCAGTCTTGAGGTGCTTGCGTCGCTTAGCGAAAAGCAGCGCAAGGTATTTGACGAAATGCCGCTCGATTTTCCCGTTACTGTGGATCAGCTTACAAAAACGGGCTTGAAGCTTGGCGAGGTAATAGCCGCGCTGACCGTACTTGAGGTAAAGGGACTCGTGGTATCGCTCCCAGGTGCGATATACATGAGAAAATAATAAATTTGTAAATAAAAGACGGCGAGAGCCGAACACTTGAAAGGATATATATAATTCAATGGCAAATCTCGTAATAATGGAGTCGCCTTCAAAGGCAAATACCGTAAAGAGCTATCTTGGCTCTAACTATAAGGTTATAGCAACGGTTGGTCATTTGCGCGATCTCCCCAAGTCCTCGCTGGGCGTTGATATAGAGAACGGCTTTGAGGCACATTACATCAACATCAGAGGCAAGGGCGACCTGATTAAAGAAATAAAGAAAGAGGCAAAGAATGCAAATAAGATATTCCTCGCAACCGACCCTGACCGAGAGGGCGAGGCGATCTCATGGCACCTTGCAAACGTTTTGGGTATTCCCGTGGAAAAGACTATGCGCGTTACCTTTAACGAGGTTACAAAGAGCGTTGTCAAGCAGGCGATAAAGAATCCCCGAAATATAGATATGAGCCTTGTGGATGCGCAGCAAGCGAGAAGAATACTTGACCGAATCGTTGGCTATAAGATTTCTCCTCTGCTTTGGAAAACGGTAAAGAGCGGACTTTCCGCAGGCCGTGTTCAGTCCGTTGCGACAAGAATTTTAGTTGAGCGCGAGGAAGAAATAAAGAGCTTTGTGCCCGAGGAGTATTGGAATGTTGACGTAATGCTTGAAACAGAGGACGGCAAGAGCTTTATAGTTCACTTCTTTGGCGACAAAAAGGGTAGAATAGACGTTGGCTCTGAGGCAGAGGCACAAAAAATAGTTGAGGCTGTAAAGCGCGGAGAGTTCAAGGTAACGGACATTAAGCGCTCCACTCGCCACAAGCTTCCCGCACCCCCGTTTACTACCTCCACACTTCAGCAGGAGGCTTACCGTAAGCTCGGCTTTGGATCTCAAAAGATAATGAAGATCGCGCAGGAGCTGTATGAAGGTATAAACGTTGGTGCTGAAAATGGCGGCGTTCAGGGTCTTATAACCTATATGCGTACCGATTCGCTTCGCGTATCGGCGGAGGCGCAGGACGCAGCAAGAGCATATATCGGGGAAAAGTTTGGCGATAAGTATAACACAAGCGAGCCCCGTGTGTTCAAGTCGAAATCGGGCATTCAGGATGCGCACGAGGCGATTAGACCCTCCAGCGTATCTCTCGAGCCCCAGAAGATAAAGCAATATCTCTCTCCCGATCAGTATAAGCTGTACAGACTTATCTGGGCGCGTTTTGTGGCAAGCCAGATGGAATCCGCAGAGCTGTCTACGCTGACCGTTGATGCCGAATGCGCAGGCTACGTGTTCCGAACGGGTGGCTATACCGTTACTTTCCAGGGATATATGGCGGTTTATGAGGAAAGCGTTGACGAAAGCGCAAACGTAGGTCGCCGCGCAGATATAGTAGAGCAGAAGAATGTAAAGATCCCCGAGCTTTGCATAGGCGAGGTGCTCAAAACGGAAGCGATCGATCCTACAAAGCACTTTACCGAGCCGCCCCCGAGATATAACGAGGCATCGCTTGTAAAGTTCCTTGAGGAAAAGGGAATAGGACGCCCCAGCACCTATGCTCCCATAATAACAACGATAATTGCGCGTAACTACGTAAAGCGCGACAAAAAGATGCTTGTTCCCACACCTCTTGGCGAGATAACCACCAAGATAATGTGCGAAAACTTTGCAGGTATAGTTGACTATAAGTTTACCGCCGATATGGAAAACAAGCTGGATGCTATCGAGCAGAACGAGCAGTCACTCGGTGACGTTTTGGCGGAATTCTGGGGTGACTTCTCCCGTCAGCTTGATGTTGCAACCGATAAGCTCGGCAACGTGAACATTGAGGTTCCCATGGAGGAAACGGACATCATTTGCGACAAGTGCGGCAGCAGAATGGTAGTCAAGAACGGAAAGTTTGGCAAGTTTGCCGCCTGTCCCAACTTCCCCAAGTGCCGAAACACCAAGCCCCTCATTGACACCAAGGCGGAAGCGCTTGAGGCAGAGGAAGAAAAAGTTGAGCAAAAGCCTGAAAAGAAGCTTGTTATCGCAGAGGATATGAAATGCGAAAAGTGCGGCGGCGATATGGTGCTGCGAAACGGCAAGTTTGGCAGCTTCTATGCCTGCGTAAACTATCCTGCGTGCAAGTTTACCAAGCAGAGAGTAAAAGAGGTGGGCGTTCCTTGCCCCAAGTGTGGCTCCAAGATAGTTGTAAGATACAGCAAGAGTAAGACGGTATTCTATGGTTGCGAGAACTATCCGAGATGCGATTTTTCGTCCTGGGATATGCCCGTTGAGGAAAAATGCCCTAATTGCGGCAAGAACCTCTACGTAAAGAAGGGCAAGCAGCAGATGCTGGTATGTCATGACGAGGCTTGCGGCTTTGCAAAGCCCTACGTTGCCACAGAGCAGGAAAACTGAAATGACGGATAGGAATTACGTAAACGTATACGGTGCAGGTCTTGCCGGCTGTGAGGCGGCATGGCAGATAGCCAAAAGGGGCATAAAGGTAAAGCTTTATGAGATGAAGCCGCATAAGTTCTCTCCCGCGCATCACAGAGCAGGTTTTGCGGAGCTTGTCTGCTCCAACTCTCTGCGCTCGGATAGAGTTACAAACGCGGTTGGACTGCTTAAAGAGGAGCTTTACCGAATGGACTCTTTGATAATGGAGGCGGCTTATGCCACTCGCGTTCCCGCAGGCTCTGCGCTTGCAGTGGACAGAGAACTGTTTTCCGACTACGTAACTAAAAAGATAAGAGAAAACGAAAATATTGAGGTCATAGAGCGCGAGGTCTGTTCGGT
>JAFQLG010000028.1 GCA_017414605.1 Clostridia bacterium | reverse complement strand
TAACGCTTGCTCTGTGCGTTTTTGTGGCAATCAGCGCACTTTGCAGTCTTTCCGCTTTGTTTATTTTCAAAAAAACGCGCGCCGATGCACAAAAGGCAAAGGCATCGCCGACAAGATTCATAAACTTGCTTTCCGCAATAGCGGCTACCGCTTGTGCCTGCACGGTGCTTCCCATGGTAGTCGAAGGCGGCGCAGGCAAAAACGATCAGGGCGAAACACTTACGCTCACGTCGGCTTTGCTGATAGTTATGTTCCTCTTGTGTATAGCCTATTCCCTCTCAAAGATAGCCAACAGAGAGGGGGCCGTTGTGATAGTTTCGGGGATCGCGGAGCTGATCTTCTGCCTATATATCATTGTAACTCTTTATTTTGATCCTAAAATAGAGCTGAATAGCCCATTCAAGCTGCTCATACAGTTCGCCGCAGCCGCCCTGGCACTCTCAACGTGCGCAGAATTAAGACTTTTCATTTCAGAAATATCAACAGGCGCCTACATTGCCCTTAAAACGTTATCTATAACGCTGGGGCTCGTGTCTGTTGGCATTATGGTTTGCCTTGCGGCGCAAGAAGTAGCCCTTGGCGGCACAACCTATCTCGTTTATTCCGTATATTTTGCATCAAGAGCTATATGCTCGGCTTACGACCTGATCTGCCTTAAAGCAAAGGCAATATCCAACCCCAAAATCAGCGCACAGAGCGCAGACAACTGACGAAAGGAAAAAAGCTATGAAGACGACATCTCAAACGTCTGCAAACACCAGAATACAGTGGTTGCACAAGAAAATAGCCAACAATTATTACCCCAACGCTATGCGCCTCGCCGAGCGTTTCAACATTTCACACCGTCAGGCTCAGCGCGACGTTGATTACCTCAAAAAGAAACTGGGCGCGCCGCTTGAATACAGCATAGAGCACAAGGGATATTACTATTCCGCGCAGTATTCCCTTCCTATCGTTATGTCCAGCGATAACGACGACTCGCTCTCCGAGCTTGCCGATAGCATGTCGGGCGCATCTCTGCAGGCTGAAAGCACGCTGGTCCAGATGCAGATACCATATACGGCAACGGTCGAAATAACCGATAAGCTCGCCGTGCTTTCACTCAAAAACTTTATAATCTCAAAGGAATCGCGCCACAAATACGTTTGCGAATTTCACAACGTTGAGCAGTTTTTGAGCGTACTTATCACGCTTCGCTCGGATTTCAAAATAATTGAGCCTATGTGGATCCGCGAACGCCTTGTCAAAATGGCGGAGAATATTATCAAGAATAATAAGATTTAAGTAGAGAGTTAGCTTGTGCATAGGTTGAGGTCGCTTTCTTGAAAGAAAGCTTGGCAAAGAACTTCCCCCGATGCTTTAGGTTCTACAAGATTGAGGTGACGTTGAAATTTTGCTTACAAAATTTCAACCTGCTGTTCCATTCTGTATTGATAGATTGTAGAACCCGACCCATAAAGAACAATTAAAAACCGCGTTTTCTTAATGGATACGCGGTTTGTTTTCTTTTTCAACGTAGACTAATATAGCTTTTTCGTAAAAAATTATAAATATTTTCAAAAAACCTATTGACAAACACATTTTTTGTGGTATAATGTACGAGTGAGCCAATAAAGGCTCTTATCCAAAGACAGCAGGTTCCCGTAAAAGCGCAAGCCACCCTGCCGAGGAAGAAACAAGATGTTAATATGCCGCAAGGCTTTATTATGTGCTTTCTTTCCCGGCTTATGTGTCCTGGCCGACGGGAAGAAAGTTTTTTTATTCAATTAACACGGGAGGTTAAACCAAATGCCTAGTAACGCAATACTCGAACAAAAGAAACAGGTAGTTGCAGACCTCGCAGAGCAGATCAAGGCAAGTGCTGCCGGTGTAGTTGTTAATTATCAGGGTATCACCGTTGAGAATGACACAGCTCTCCGTAAGGCTCTTCGTGAAGCAGGTGTTAAGTACGTCGTTATGAAGAATACCCTCACGGGTAGAGCATGCGACATGTGCGGTTACGGCGATATGAAGCAGTACCTCAACGGTATGACCGCTATCGCTATCTCCAGCCCCGAAGATCCCATTGCTCCCGCTAAGATCCTCAAGGAATACGCAGATAAGATCGAATCCTTCCAGATCCTCGCAGGTTACTGCGACGGTGAGGTTCTCGATGCTGCAGGTATCAACAATCTCGCAGACATTCCTTCCAAGGAAGTCCTTATCGCGAAGTTCCTCGGCTCTATCAAGTCTCCTATCTACAAC
>JAFQLG010000027.1 GCA_017414605.1 Clostridia bacterium | reverse complement strand
GTTATATACACGGTTGGCATATTGAATACGCCGCAATTATGGCACGTATCGGAATTATCCGAATAGTCGTGTCCCGTTGCCGCAAGCTCCGTATAGCTGGAATAGCCACAGCCTGCGCAGGTATCATATGCCGCCCATCCCTTGCCAAGGCAAGTGGGATCTTGTCCCTCGTGATGCACAAGATCGTGAGGACACGCGGTTTGATCCTCGCTAGCAGTCGTTTCCTCGCTCTCATCGGTTTCGGTTTCCGTAGTCGCAGGCTCGGTTGTTTCAGTTGCATTGGTCTCCGAAGTCCCAGACTCGGTTTCTGTCGTTTCCGTTGTCTGTGTAGATCCCGATTCGGTCTGCGTTGTTTCGGACCCGGTTGATTCCGTGGTCTGCTCGGGGGTATTGTTACAGCTCGCAAGCGCCGCAAACGAAGTAAGTATCATTACAATAGATAAGAAGAGCGCTATTATTCTTTTCATCTGTACACCTCCAGACAAAATACTATAGTTCATAGTATCATATTTACAAAGATAAAGTGTTAACTTGTTGTAAACAACAAAAGCATCGGGCGAGCCCGATGCTTTTTGATTATTGTCCAAGTTATTCTTTATCGCCAAGAGCCTTAATGAGATCTCTGAACTCCCGCTTATATGAATCCTCAAGCTCAAGCGCAGACAGGTCCGCGCATATGCTATCAAGCGTGATGTCGTCCTCATATCCCGCATTGCGAAGCAGTGCCGCCATCTCGATGACCGCCGTTATAAATCTCATGTCCTCACTCGGCTCGTTCGTCACGCCGCTTATCCAATATTCATTGAGTTTGCTGATCGTTTGTCCGGGATCCTTGTATCTGACTCTCAAGGTCATCAGAGGTGCGTCAACAAAGTCCTCGCCCTCAAGGTCTGCAAGCTTTATCTCATAAACAACGGTCACCTGATGAGCTGCGCCAACGTCACCTGCGTCCTTTGCGTCGTTTTCAAAGTCCTCTTTATCAAGAATGCGGTTGTCGTACCCGACAAGGCGGTAAGAGTCAACCCTCTCCTTGTTAAACTCTATCTGCAACTTTACGTCATTCGCTACCGTGTACATTGTACCCGCAAGATCTGTTCCAAATATCTTTTCGGCCTCGCTCTCGCCGTCGATGTAGTAATAAACGCCGTTGCCGTTGTCGGCCAGCGCCTCCATGTTGGCATCGCGGTAATTACCCGTTCCAAATCCGAGAACAGACAAATAGACGCCCTGATCTCTCTTTTGCTCGATATAATTCTTAAGCTCGGAGGACGACGATATACCTACGTTGAGGTCACCGTCCGACGCCATGATTATACGGTTATTTCCTCCATCTATGAAGTAAGATTCGGCAATTCTGTATGCCATGGTCAGTCCCGCCTCGCCATTTGTCGAGCCCGAGGCTGAAAGATTGTTTATAGCGTTCATTATTCTGTCGCTTTGCAGGCCGTTACAGCCCTCAAGCACCACTGCCTCTCTACCAGAATAGGTAACGATAGAAACCGTATCGTTGGATCCAAGGTTGCTCACAAGATATGAGAAAGCTTTCTTGAGAAGCGGCAGCTTATCCCGGCTTGACATAGAGCCCGATACATCTATAAGGAACACGAGGTTGTTGCCTGCGGAGGGCTTTGCATCCTCCGCCTTGAGCGTTACGCGGAAAAGCAACGACTCTTCATTCCAAGGGCAAGCTACAAGCTCGGTCTTTACTCCAAACAGCTCGCCTTCCCGGGGCTCATCCACGTCATATCTGAAATAATTTATAAATTCCTCTATTCTGAAATTGCTTCCGCTGTTGCGCAGGTCACGGAAACCGTATCCCGCATTGACAAGCTTGCGGAAATAGGTATAGGATGCGGTATCAACGTCTGCGGAAAAAGTGGAAAAAGGCTGCTCGGATGCGTTGATAAACTGATTAAGGAGCAGGTCTGCGGGTTGCGGATCAACGGGGATGTTCTCTCCCGCACTCTCTTCCTCACTGCTATCGGGGTCCGAGGGTACCGTAGTGCCTGCGGTAGTTCCCGCCTCCCCCTGAACCTCATCGTCGAATTCGTATTTGGGCGAGCCGTTTAGGAGGGAGTTGGGATAAGAACCGGCAATTCCGCCCATGTTCTCAAGGAATCCTCCCTGCTCAGCGGGAGCCTCCGGCGTGTTGCAGGAAGCAAGACTCACGGCGCAAAGCGCGGCAAGCGCCAGCGCGGATAATTTCATCATCAATTTCGTTCTTTTCATAACTACCTCCATTTTTTCCAAAAATTCAGCTAATTATGTCCGAAATACACTCTACCATCGACTCATCCGGAATGATCTCGGCGTCGTAGTCGAATACTTCACAGCCCACGTTACCTGCGCCTTTTTTGAGGTAGGGTGACGCGACGTTGCCCTTTCCGTCCAGCACCCATATCTTGCAGTACAGCTCGGGCGAGCTTTGCCCCGTTGCCTCTCCCTTGCCCATGGCTCTTTCAATTCTTGACAGCTGCTGGTTTGTCAGGGGAAGCGCGCAGACCTCGTCACTATCGCTGTATTGCCACACGAGCTGTGCCTTACCAACGTAGGAAAGTTCGTCAAAAGAGGAATACGTGTGATAGCTTCCGCCCCGCAAGTCAAGCATCACTTGGTCAAGTGCCACCGCACTCTCGGAGGGAACGCTCTCATTAAGCCCCTCCAGGCTTCTTATCAGCGGTAGCGCTATCGCTAGGACAAACGCAATGGCAAGACATGCCGCAAGCGCTTTTACGTTAAAGCTTATCCTGCGCGCCACCCTATAGGTCTGCGCCTCGTGCAAAAGATCGTCGTCTATCTCACCGATGGCGGAAAGCAGCTCTTCTATCTTTCGGTCTTTATTTTTCATAAAAGCTCCTTTTCCTCCAATCTTTTTTTGAGTTGCTGACGGCATCTGAACAGCGAGGTCTTGACGTTTGACGTCCCAAGTCCCATTTGCAAGGCTATCTCCTCAACCGATCTTGAGTAAAAATACCTCAAAACGAACATTACTCGCTTTTCCTTTGGCAAGGAGCGCAAAAACGCGTTGATCTCCTCGCGCAATTGCTGACTGTCATATTCCGCCTCGGGATCCTCCCCAGAAGGAATACAATCGGACAGCTCGGCGCTCAGATTGTCAATGCCTCCACGCTTTTCTCGGTGCCGCTCGCGAAAACGGTCTATTGAGATGCGCCTTGTGATCTTTGAAAGAAATGCGCCCAGGAATTCGGGGCGAGCTGTGGGCATAGCACCCCAGGCATCAAGATAAGTATCGTTGACACATTCCTCGGCGTCCTCACGCGAGGACAGCAAGGAAAATGACAGCAACGTAAGCATCCTGCCGTATTTTATGTCGGATTCGGATATTGCTCGCTCATCTCGCGCCCAATACAAGTCAACGATCCTTGAGTCGTCCATAGCGCTTTCCTTTCTGAAAATTTGTCGTGTATTTCGGGCTTCACCTAATACGTCGGCAAAATTTTCTTTTGGTTACATATTTTTAAGTAAAATTTGATTTTTGTGAGGAGAATAAATAATAAAGCTTATATAAGCGGGGATGCGATGAAAATACATCTTGCATTACCCTATTTGGAAAGGGTTTTGAAAGAGGTAGGGGAATGGGGGAGGAGAAAACTTTTCGCCTTTGGAAAAAGTTTTCTCCTCCCCCATAAAATTTCCCTTATCTTACTCTCTCGCCAAGAGGAGTGTCTTTGTCGAGGAACACAACGCGAACGGTTTCTTCACCCGAAGCGAGGATCATTCCGTTGGATTCTATTCCGCAAAGCGTTGCGGGCTTTAAGTTTGCCACAACGATTATCTTTTTACCCAAAAGGTCCTCGGGCTGATACCATTTTGCAATGCCCGAAACCACCTGTCTTTGCTCATAACCGAGGTCTATCTTGAGTTTCAACAGTTTCTTTGCCTTTGGCACCTTTTCACACTCAAGTATTTTTGCGGTGCGAAGCTCAACACCCATAAAGTCCTCGATACCGATAAGCGCGCAGCCCTCGGGCTTTTCGGGGATAGCGTTTGCCTTTTCAGCCGCCTCCGCCGCAGCTCTCTTGGCTTCCATTTCAGCCTCAAGCTCTGCGAGCATCTTTGCCTCGTCAATGCGGGCAAACATTACGCGGGAATCTCCCACAACGGCTCCTGCCAGGGCTCCGCCAAACTGCTCCGCGGTTCCAACGGTGTCATAGTCCACCTTGTCCGTGCCGAGCATTGCCAATATCTCCTCAGCGGTTGCGGGAATGAAAGGCGTGAGCATAACCGCGCCCCAGCGAATAGCCTCAAGCAGATTATAAAGCACCGTTCCAAGACGCGCTCTCTGACTTTCGTCCTTTGCCAGCGTCCAGGGCGTTGTTTCGTCAATATACTTGTTGGCTCTTGACAGCATATCAAAGATGCACTCAAGCGCATCCGCTATACGCAGCTCGTCCATATTCTTGATAACACCCTCATAAGCCTTTACGCAAGCAGTAACAAGCTCACCGTCAAGCTCCGCCTTTTCCGTGGGCGCCTGAATGACCTTATCAAAATACTTCTTCTGCATGTCAAGCGTACGCTTTACAAGGTTTCCGAGGTTGTTTACAAGGTCGGTGTTATATCTCTTGATAACGGTTTCGTAGGTTATACTTCCGTCCGATGCGTAGGGCATCTCGGCAAGCGCATAGTATCTTACGCCGTCAACCGAGAAGCGATCTGCAAGCTCGTCCGCATAGATAACGTTTCCGCGCGACTTTGACATCTTGTCGGTTCCAAAATTGAACCAAGGATGACCGAATATCTGCTTTGGCAGCGGAATGTCAAGCGCCATTAAGAAGATAGGCCAATAAATAGTATGGAAACGGAGTATATCCTTTCCGATCACGTGAATATCGCAGGGCCAATACTTCTTGAAATGCTCGCTTTGCTCCTCAAACGACTTATCGGGATCAAATCCGATAGCCGTAATATAGTTAGTAAGCGCGTCAAGCCACACGTATGTTACGTGCTTGGGATCAAACGTTACGGGAATTCCCCACTTAAACGACGTGCGAGAAACACAAAGGTCCTGAAGTCCTGCTTTGAGGAAGTTATTTATCATTTCCTTCTTTCTGGATTCGGGGCAAATGAAAGAGGGATTCTTCTCGATATGGTCCATCAATCTGTCTGCATACTTGCTCATCTTAAAGAAGTACGCTTCCTCGCTCGCGCGCTCAACGGGACGTCCGCAGTCGGGGCACTTGCCGCCCTCTGCCTGAGTCTCGGTAAAGAAGGACTCACAGGGGGTGCAATACCAGCCCTCGTACGTGCTCTTATATATATCGCCCTGATTGTAGAATTTTTCAAATATCTTTGCAACTGCCGCTTCGTGATAATCGTCTGTGGTGCGGATAAAATAATCATAGCTGGTGTTCATCTTATCCCACACACCGCGTATCTCACCTGCAACTCCGTCCACGTACTGCTTTGGCGTTATTCCCGCTTCGGTTGCCAGGTTTTCTATCTTCTGACCGTGCTCATCGGTACCCGTGCAGAAAAACACGTCATAGCCGCGGGCTCTCTTGTAGCGCGCTACCGCATCGGTCGCTATGACCTCATAGGTGTTGCCGAAGTGAGGCTTGCGGCTGGCATAAGCTATCGCCGTTGTAATATAAAATTTTTCTTTTGCTGACATCCTTGTCACCTTTACACGCTGCGAATGGGCAACGTGCCTTTCTTTTTTGAATTACTATATGATTATACCAAATTTTTCTTTATTTTACAATAGAATTACAAAAATTTCTCATTTATAGCGCTCTATTGAGGTAAAATTTTGCCAAGGCACTTGAAATGAGTGCCTTTTTTTGATATAATATCTATTAGTGAATTATATTCAAATATAGCAACACTCCAAAAATTTTGCGCGGCAATGCCCGCTTTAAGAAAGGAAGAAGAAAAATGAAGATTTTGGTCATCAACGCAGGAAGCAGCTCTCTTAAGTACCAGCTTTTCGATATGGATACGGGCGCTGTTCTTGCAAGAGGTCTTTGCGAAAAGATCGGTCTTTCGGGTGCTATCACTCACAAGCGTCCCGGCAAGGAGACCTACGAGGCAGAATATCCCATGCCCACACACAACGAGGCTATCGCTCTCGTTCTTAAGCTTCTCACAGATGCTGAATACGGCGTTATCGCATCGGTTTCCGAGATAAGTGCCGTTGGTCACAGAATAGTTCACGGCGGCGAGAACAACAAGTCCTGCATACTTGACGACGAGGCTATCAAATATATTGAGGCTCTCATTCCCATTAACCCCCTGCACGGTCCCCCCGCGCTCAAGGGAGTTGCAGCTTGTAAGTCCGTTATGCCCGACATTCCTCACGTTGGCGTATTCGACACGTCCTTCTATGCGGATTTTGAGCCCAAGGCATATATGTATGCTCTTCCCTACGAATGGTACGAAAAGTACGGCGTTCGCCGCTACGGCTTCCACGGAACCTCTCACCGCTTCGTTTCCGCAAAGGCTTGCGAATTCTTGGGACTTGACTATAACAAGACAAAGATCGTTTCCTGCCACATAGGCTCAGGCTCGTCCATAACCGCAGTTGATTGCGGTCGCGCAGTCGACACCACCATGGGCTTTACTCCCCAGGAAGGTCTTCCTATGGGAACCCGTTGCGGTACCATCGACCCCTCTATCATCGCTTACGTTTGCGAAAAGAGCGGTATGACTGTTGACGAGGTCAACGATATGCTCAACAAAAAGTCCGGTCTTCTCGGAGTTTCGGGCGTTTCCAACGACGCGCGTTACGTTTGGGCGGCAGCTGACGAGGGCAACGAGAGAGCAAAGCTCGCTATGGACCTCCTCGTTCACAGCGCAAAGAAGATCATCGGCTCCTTCGTGGCTGAAATGAACGGCATCGACGTTCTTATCTTCACCGCAGGTCTTGGTGAGAACGACAGACAGGCTCGTCAGCTCATCGGCGAAAATATGGAATACCTCGGAATCAAGATGGACAAGGAAGCCAACCTCAACGGTCCTCGCGGAGAGAACATCGTTATAAGCGCTCCCGACTCCAAGGTAAAGGTAGTTGTTATTCCTACCGACGAGGAGTACATGATCGCTTCCGACACTTACGCTTTCGTAAAGTAATACTCAAGCACAAAAATAAAAGAGATAGGCGCTTGCCTATCTCTTTTTTTATTACGGCGTAACCGTTATTATGTAATATCCCGTATTGTCGGGGGAAATGACACATTTCTCAAAGCTCTCGGGAAGCTCGAGCGTTCCCTGCTCCGACAAGGCTTGGCGACATACGAGATAACCCTCTATCTCATACCACTCTCCAACGGACAGCGACAAAACGTACTCCTCAAGCGTCGTATGATTATTATATATCACGTCCGCGTGGGGATGCCCCACGTATCTTATATGCCAGGGCTCATAACGTATTCCCGTTACGTCCTCCGCATAAGAGGGATAACGGATTATAAATCCGTATCTCCAGGAGTTTGTACCCACAAACCTTCCCGCAAAGGATTTAATAAACCCGTCACCGGCGTAGTAAGCCACGTATACGTCAAGCGAGAGCCCCGTCTGATGCTCGCTGGCTCCCGGCAAGGTTGCCGTTAGGGGATCCTCAAGATACAGCGCTTCCTGCTCCTCTTTGGTGCGGAAATCGCTTGAAACGTACAGCTTTTTGCCCGTTATTTGCTTGACGTCCGCAGAAAGACTCGCGTACGCATCCAACATGCAACGGCTCATATAGACCGTGGTTTCCTTATATTCCTCAATATCGGGAACAAAGTCGTTTGCCAGGGTATATTCGGTGTTCACGAGCATAAGGCTTTGATCAAAGGTCACCCTCGGGTCGTTTTCAAGGTCTTTGACCGAATAGACTTGCACATTTCGCAAAGCTTTGCGCTCTATCTCAACGGGTGTGCGAAAAAGTCCCGCATCCTGACCTATCACGAACAAGTGGTGCATATTTACCGCCAAAAGCGCCACTGCGGCACCCAAAGTGACCAAAACGGCACCCAGAATTACCAGCGCTTTTACTTTTGAAGACTTGATTTTTGCCATGTCACTCACCCGTGCTTCCCGACGTGCAAACGAGCGCATCGTTACCCTCTGCAACACTGATACCCTCTACCGACACGGGCACCAGCCTTTGACACTTGGCAAAGGCGTCCTTTTCAATGCGTGTAACTCCGCCAAGATCAACTGTGATCGGCGATGCACAGCCATAAAACGTTCCTGCTTCAAGGGTCTTCAGTGCCTTTGGCAAGGCTATGCTCTTAAGCGCACCGCAACCCATAAAGACTTGCTTGCCAAGCGACGTAAGACTTTCTCCAAGACTGACTGTAATAAGCGCCGAGCAGCCGAAGAAAGCATCGTCATCTATGCTCTTAAGTGATTGCGGAAGCTCCGCCTCCACAAGCGACGCGCATCCGTAAAACGCGCGTACACCAATACTATCTGCGCCCTCGTTTATCTCAACCCCGGTCAGATGTTTGCAATCCGCAAAGGCAAGGCTTGGAATGCTACTGCAGCCCGTCAAGGTCACTTTGCGCAGAGCATACGGAACAAAGTCCGCGCTATAATCAACCGTTTCCGCGCCGAACAAATAGCCAAGATAAGCTCCCCTTTTGGAAAAATCGCTAAACGTAATGTTGTTGAGCGAGCGGCAGTTATAAAATGCGCCGAGCTCAATGTCTGCATTTCTGCAATCCACAGCATAAAGCTCAGGGCAGGTTGCGAAGGCATATTCGCCTATTTTTTGGATGCTCACGCCAATATGCACGTAAACCAGGTCGCCGCACTCAAAAAAGGCAAACTCACCTATTTCTTTTAACGTTTCAGGCAGAAGAACTGCCGACAGATTTTTACAGCCTGAAAAGGCATTTGCCTCTATTTTTTCCGCGCCCTCGCCGATAATAAGCCTATCAAGACTTTGCGGCACGGTAACCGCATTTTTCGCGTATTCATCCGCTCCGAAAGCGTAACCGAGGAAACCGCCGTATATTTTGGGCAGCCTCAGTGTTACAAGTCCGTTGCAGCCCGCAAGCGCTCCGCGCTCAACTTCAGCTACACTGTCAGGAACGTATATTGCGCGCATGTTGCGCCCCTCAAAAGCGCCCGCGGCAAGAGAAATCACCGCTTTTTCGCCGATAACGCCGGGAATGATGGCAACGCTATCATTTCCAATATATCGGGTTATCCTAACTCCGCCATCTGTTTCCTCAAATTCAAAATTATCGGATGTCAGAGGCTCTGAAGCCGAGAAGGCGAGCGGAAGCTCCATTTTATATGTTTCGTATCTCTTGTAAAGCTCGCTTTGCACCCCTTCATCGGTAGCGGGAGTGAAATCTCCGCCTGGGACGTTACCTCCCGAAAGCTCTCCGTCACTGCACGATACAAGCGGCAAGACCAAAGCCAAGCTTAGCGCAAGGGATAATAAAAGTTTATTTTTCATATTGATTTATTCTTCCGTTTGCTGTTGTATTATTGGTTGATTATCGGGAGAAATATCTTCCGCGCTCATCTTTTTGATCGCCGTATTTTTTTGACCTTACAAAATGATACGATATGCATATCATAAAGGGGATTATCTGTATAACGAACCACGATGCCGTTACCTCAAGCAAGGATAAAACGTCCTCTTCTCCCTCCGGCACGGGCAAAAAGCAGCCTGCGCTTTTATCCAATACGTAGGGCAAAATTACCGCATAGGTAAACACGGCAACGACAAGCATTATAAAGCCTTTCTCGTTCTGCATATCCGAGTAGCCAATCTTAATCACTCTGTATATAATGCCAAGCGCGGCTATGAGTACAGCTATGGACAGCATGGGCACAAAATGCTCAACCACCCAGATCGTGTTCTCCATTTTGCCCTCTTCCTCAAGGTCGGCAAGAGCTCGGGGCAAAAAGTCCGAATAAGCATGAAATACCGCCACGGTGACCGCACACATGATCACGGATATCACCAATATTCGCAAAATTTTGAATATTATTGCTTTTTTGTTTTCCATTTTTAACTTCCTGTTATATCTGTTTGTGAACGCTCTTGTACTCGTCGTAGTAACGGTAATAGGGGCAGCGGTTGGTGTTGCCGCCCAGAAAATCTATCATCTCGTCCTCATCGAGCGACATCTGACACACGTATTCGTCCCATTCCTCGTCATAATCGTAAAATTCACAGCTCTCACAAGTGCCCGTTGCATACTTTGGCTGCTGTGCTACCGAGAATTTTGGCTTTGAATTGTCCTTTTCCATATCTAACCTCAAAGGCTTGACCTATCAAACGCCTCGGGCAACATTTCGGCAAGAGTTTTTATCTTCATATCCTTACCGTCAAAAAGAATGACCTCGGCATCTCTCGGGAAGAATTCGTCCAAAGCCTGGCGGCAAATGCCGCAGGGCGCACAAAACTCGCTGATCTCCTCGCCTCTTCTTGAGCCTACAACGCAGATAGCTCTGAAATTGCGCTTGCCTGCATAAACGGCCGTGAAAAGCGCGGTGCGCTCTGCGCAGTTAGCAACTCCGTATGAAGCGTTTTCAATATTTGCTCCCTCAAAGATCTCTCCGTCATCACAAAGTATCGCCGCGCCAACGCAGAAGTTTGAATAGGGGGAATATGCGCGAAGTCGCGCCTCAACTGCTCTCTTTACAAGCTCTTCTCTATTTATCATAATTACCGCTTCCTCTCTTTTATACGTTTGAGCCCTCAACGAAATATGCCGCCTCGGTATCCGCGCAATTCAAGAAAAATGCCAAGGGGAACATCTCCATAGCTTTGCCCACGTTGCCGGGGTTATCCTTGTCTGCCGAAAAGCCCATGTGATAGCGTATCGCAAAGGCCTCGTCGCGAGTAAGACGCATATATCCCGAGGCAATGTAAACGCTCTTTTCTCCATGGCCATAAGGCAGATTGTCATCTATGGTATAAAAAGGCACGCTCTCCCATCTTCCCTCCGCATTTTTCTGATTGCGGAAGCTGACCGAATAGAAATTCACCTTGCAAATATCGTGTAAAAGAGCCGCTATAGCTATGCTCTCCTCGCTATACTCTATGCCATACTGCTCGCGGACTCTGGGTCTGCTCATTATATCGCAAAGACAATCGTAAACGTTGAGCGTATGCTCGCAAAGTCCGCCCTCGTAGTTTCCATGAAAGCGGGTGCTTGCGGGAGCTGTGAAAAAGTCGCTTGCATCGCTGCAAAGAAAAGCAAGCAGCTTATCCGCGCCTTCTCTCTTTATTTTGGATTTGAAAATGTCAATAAAGCGTTCCTTATTCGTCATTTGTGCCATCGTTATCTCTCCTGATCAAAATATATATATCCAATTATATTCTATCAAATCCAAAGGTCTTTGTCAAGGGCAATTGCTCTAATATCCCCCGCTTGCCCGCAAACAGCCGCCAGATAAGCTTGCGCACAAAATCAAAGGGTATTACACATAGCGCCAGGGCCGCGGTTATCATCAGCTCGCGCGCGGTCAGGGGTGCCGTTCTCAAAACGCTTCCGCCAAGATACACAAAGAGTATCTGAATGAACAAAACCGCCGCCATTATCACGATAAACGGCTTGTTTTTTGAAAGGTTTGACAGCCCGTTCAGTCGGTCTGTCCTCGCGCAGAAGCAGTTAAATACCGAGGCAAATATGAACAGAGCGAAAAACGCCGTAAGTATATAGATGTTATCACTTGAAAATCTGTAATGCGCGCTTATCTCCGGGGCCTTCAAAAGTGAGAGGCAAAGAGCTATGGTAAAGCCGCCCTGGAGCAATATCTCGTATATCATATAGCCGCAAAGGATAGGCTCGTCGCGCCGCTTGGGCGCTTCATCCATATATGACATCAGCGGCGCCTCTCCCGCAAAGGCAAGTCCGCCCAAGGTGTCCATTATTATATTTATCCATAGCATCTGTACCACGGTCACGGGAGCGTCATAACCCAAAAAAGGACAGATTATGGAAACGCCCACGGCGCAGAGATTCATAGTAAGCTGTAGCGATATGAATTTGCGAATGCTTTTGAAAACGGTCCTTCCGTAAAGCACGGCGCGAGTTATGGAAGAAAGATTGTTATCAAGGATAATTATGTCGCCCGCGTCCTTTGCAACGTCCGTGCCGTCACCCATAGAAAAGCCGACGTCGGCGCGCTTTAAGGCGGGTGCGTCATTTATTCCGTCACCCGTCATTCCAACCACCTTCTCAAGCTCCTGCGACACGCGCACAAGGCGACTCTTGTCGCCGGGAAGCGCTCTTGCCACAACCGCAAGTTGCGGCAACAGGCGCGCAAGCTCGCCATCAGTAAGTCTTGAAAGCTCGGCGCTGGTCAGCACCCTATTCACTTTCCCACGTATTATTCCGCACCGCGCCGCAATGCTCTGAGCCGTTTCCTTATTATCCCCCGTTATCATAACGACTTGAACGCCCGCTCTCTGCAGCGTTTCAACCGAGCTGCGCGCCTCTTTTCTTATTTTGTCCTCGAGAGCGACCAGGCACACCATACACAGCTCGCCAAAAGCTCCGCGCTCAGCCTCAGCACAGCTCATCTCTCGCGCGCTCTGGGCAATGAGCAGAATCCGCTTTCCCTGCGCCGTAAGCTTATGGCATAATTCATCAAAAACCGAGCCGCAAAGCTCCTTTTCCCTGCCACTCCTATCCAGATAGCGCGCAACGCGCGGCAAAAGCACCTCGGGCGCGCCCTTTATAAGCACTCGCCTTTTGCCACCAATGTCAATGCAGGCGGCGCTGTATTTGACGTTACTGTCAAATTCCCTTTTCCAAACCGTGTCAAAATGCGGCTTTCGCTCTCTTTGGCAAAGCACCGCCGATAACAGTGCCCTGTCCGTTGCGTTTCCGCCCGAGGCGTTACCGCTCGCATCTCTCGCGCTTGACGTGTTGGCATATGATGATAGCACAAGTGCTTCATAAACACCGCCTGCCGACCTTAGCGCCGACATAGAGCTATAAGACACCCCGTCCCCAAGATAAATGCCTCCAAGCGACATTTTGCCCTCGGTCAGAGTGCCGGTTTTATCGGTAAATAAAATATTCATGCTACCTGCCGCCTCAATGCCAACGGGCTTTAACACCAACACGTTATCGCGCACCATTTTTTTGATATTGGACGACAAGACCACCGCGATCATCATGGGAAGCCCCTCAGGCACGGCGACCACCAACACCGTCAGACCCACGGTTAACGCATGCAAAAGGTGCGAGAGCAGAAAATCCCAGCTTGTTAGCTTATAAAGAATTATATCCGCATCAAATGCGCTGTCTATTACAAACGTTGAAAAGAGATAGACTACCGCCACCAGCGCCGCAAGTACGTATCCAAGTACGCTTATCTGCTTTGCCAGCTTTTTTAGTCTTATAGTAAGCGGACTTTGTCTTGTTTCGGTCTGTATTTCCGCTGATATTCCTCCAAGAAACGTGGCATCTCCCACGCGACACACGCGCATTTCACCGCTACCCGACAGCACAAGGCAACCGCGCAGGCAGAAATAAGGCGATGACGGAAGCTCGTCTTTTATGTCTTTCGCCGTTTTACCTCTTTTTCTTACCTCGCGGCTCTCGCCTGTCATAGAGGATTGATCCACGCTTATCTCGCCCGAGATCAGCTCTCCGTCCGCGGCTATCTGCTCGCCCGCGCCCACAAGCAAAACGTCGCCAACCACCACCTCGTCTATAGTTATCCGCCGTATTTCTCCATCGCGTACCGCGCGCACTGTGGCTCCCGATGCGCTCTCCCTAAGGCGCGCAAAAGCCGCCTCCGAGGTATGCTCCGACAGCGTGGAAATAAGCGTTGCAAGCAAAATGGATACGCCGATGCCCAGGCTCTCCACCCAGTCCGCCCTGCCCGACATAAACACAAGATTTACGATAAGCGCGCCTATAAGTATTTTTATCACGGGGTCACCGAGATTTGACAAGAATTTGAGAAAAAAGCTCTTTCTCTTCTTTCCCGTCAGCGCATTTGAGCCGTACTGCGCGCGCGACCTTTCAACCTCTGCCTGCGACAATCCGCGCTCGCCACGGCTTCCTGATACCTCTCCCTTTTTATTTCTATCCAACAGCTCTTTCATATTCGTTCCCCTTTGTACGTTTGTCCTATGCTATAAGAATATATGCGGACAAGGGTAAAATTAAAACAAAAGGGCGCGGCTCATTGAGCCGCGCTTTGCAACAATATTTACTGTTCTCGCTTGTCAAGCGATAAATAGGGCTTGGGTCTTGATATGCACTTGTATCCGGGGCGGATTATCTTATTTGACGTGCAATATTCCTCCATTCTGTGAGCGCACCAGCCCGCAACGCGCGCAATGGCAAAGAGCGGCGTGTACATTTCAACGGGAATATCCAACATTCTATATACAAGGCCGGAATAAAGGTCCACGTTTGCGCACATATCCTTTTCCACTCCCCGACACTCATAGAAAAGCTCGGGGGTGTACTTCTCTATCATCTCAAGCAGTGCAAAGTCATCACCGTAGCCCTTTTGCGCTGCAAGGTCGCGCGCATATTTCTTAAGCATTACTGCGCGCGGATCGCTCTTTGTATATATGGCGTGACCCATTCCGTAAACCAGGCCTGAGCCGTCATACGCCTCGCCGCGAAGCAGCTTGACTATATGGTCTTTTACCTTTTGCTCGTTAGTTATATCACCAATGCTTGCCTTCATATCGTCAAACATTTCCTGGACCTTGATATTGGCGCCGCCATGGCGCGGACCCTTCAGCGCGCCTATCGCCGCGCTTATTGCCGAATACGTATCCGTTCCCGCCGATGAAAGCACGCGGCAGGTAAAGGTTGAGCAGTTACCGCCGCCATGCTCCGCGTGAACCGCCAGGCATACGTCAAGCAATCTTGCCTCCTCGGCGGTATAGGACTTATCCGATCTCATAACGCGCAGAACGTTTTGCGCCGTTGAAAGATCGTCCTTGGGGTTATGTATATTAAGGCTTCTGTCAAAAAACGCGTTCTTGTATACCGCATATGACTGCGCTGCGATAACGGGCAATCTCGCCACAAGCTCCATGCTCTGATGAAGCATATTTTCAAGACTGTTGTCGTCGGGATTATCGTCGTATGCATACAGCGCCAGCACCGCGCTTGACATTTTATTCATAATGGAGCGCGAGGGCGCTTTCATTATTATATCTTCGGTAAATCGGGGAGGCAGACGCCTGTACGCCGCGAGAATATCGTTGAATTCCTCGAGCTCGGTCTTACTGGGCAGATGCCCGAAGAACAAAAGGAATGCACATTCCTCAAATCCGAACCTGTCTTCCTCAACAAAACTATTGACAAGGGTTGATATCTCGTATCCTCTGTATTCAAGCCTGCCGTCATCCGCGCACTTCTCGCCCTCGTTCATAACGTAGCCGTGAACGTTTCCTATCCTGGTAACGCCTGCGGTTATGCTGGAGCCGTCCACCTCGCGAAGTCCGCGCTTTACCCTATAGCTTTCAAAGGCTTTCTTGGGGATAACGTAAGCCTCGCGCGCATCGTCAAGCATGGACTGAAACTCGCGCTCTATATTTTCATCGTGATCGCTTTTATAATTCTTGGAATAAACCTGCATTCAAAACACCCCCTCGGGCAAAATAAGGTAAATATAAAAGTTCTTGCCTATTATACACCAAGGCGACACTATTTGCAATTAACAAATTGTAAACTTTCATTTCTGCGCCGATTTCAAAAGCCAACGGCGCCGATTTTGCAAGAAATCGGCGCCATTGATGCATTTTATACTCTGTCTACGGTTGTAACGGTTAAGAAGCTCGCGTCGTGCTCCTGAACCTTTGAGAGAACGGCGGCTTTTATTTCTCCGTCACTCATTTTAAGTTCAAACGGCGCGCTGATGTCAAAAATCAAGTTGGAATGACTGACCCCGCGCACAAATCTGAAGTCGTGTATATCAAGTCGCCCGTCTATTTCCCTTACCTTTGTCAAAACGAGAGCGCGCAGCGCGTTTACCTCCTCGTCATCGGTAACTATGGGGTCCATATGGATATTGGACTCGATTCCAAGCTCGTTTTTAAGTTTTTGCTCTATGAGATCTATCATATCGTGCGATTCAAACACGCATTTTGCTCCGTCCACCTCGATATGAAGCGTGGCAATAGTTCTGCCGGGGCCGTAATTATGTACGACCATATCGTGAATGCCAAGCGCATCGGGAAATTCTCCAACCACGCGCTTTATGTTTTCCACCACCTCGGGATCGGGGCTTGAGCCGAGAATGGAGTTTTTGGTTTCATTCAGTATGCGTATTCCTGCCACGAAGATAAGCATTGCAACCGCAACGCCCATATATCCGTCTATATCCACGCCCGTGAACTTGATGACCAGCATTGCCACCATTACTGCTACGGTAGCAACCGCGTCCGCAAGGCTATCCGTTCCCGTTGCCTTTAGCACGGCGGAGTCTATCTTCTTTGCCAAGCGGGTGTTGAAATACCAAAGCCACAGCTTTACAAGCACGGATACTCCGAGAACTATTATCATTATCCAGGAAAACGTGGTCTTTGCGGCGTGTCCGAATATTTTTTCGGCAGATCCGCGTAACAACTCCCAGCCGATAAGCAAAATGAAAAACGAAACTATCATTGAGCCCACGTATTCCATTCTCGCATGTCCAAACGGATGATCTCTGTCCGCAGGCTTTGATGCCATTTTGAAGCTGACAAGCGACACTATCTGCGATATGGCATCCGACATATTGTTGATTCCGTCCGCCTGCAGCGATATAGCACCGAATATCGCACCCACTATATATTTACCCGCCGCCAGAATAACGTTGCACACGATGCCGATGACGCTCGCCATCATTCCGTACGCGGCTCTGACGCGCGTGTCCTTTATATTGTCTTTGTCCTTGATAAACAGTTTACAAATAAATTCTGTCAAGGCTATCCTCCTAAAAAATCAGTTTTCCTCTATTCCCCAATACTTTCTGTCAAGACTGCGGAACTGTATCGCCTCGGCGATGTGCTCTGCGCGTATGATGTTGCTCCTATCGAGGTCGGCAATAGTCCTCGCCACTCTCATTATCCTATCGTATCCGCGCGCAGACAAGCCCATGGAATCGTAAGCCACGTGCAAAAGCTCCATTGCATCCTCGTCCGCCTTGCAATATTTGCGGATTCCTGCAGAATCCAGAGAAGCATTGTTGAGATATCTGTCGCCCTGCATTCTCTGCTGTGCAAATCGCCTCGCCTCAATAACGCGCGCTCTTATTTCGGCGCTTGTTTCTCCCGTATATCTGTCATCGGCAAGCTCGGTATAGGTCAGGGACGGCAGCTCTATCTGTATATCTATTCTGTCAAGCATGGGACCGCTGATCCTGGAGATGTATCTTTTTACGTCTATGGGCTTGCAGGTACACTTTCTCGTTGGATGGCCGAAATATCCGCATCTGCAGGGATTCATTGCTCCAACCAGCATAAAGCTGCAGGGGAAGGTCACTCTGCCCGCGGCGCGAGTTATGGTAACTCTCCTGTCCTCAAGCGGCTGGCGCAAAGCATCGGTTACCTGCTTTGGAAACTCGGGAAGCTCGTCAAGAAAAAGAACTCCGTTATTTGCAAGCGACACCTCGCCCGGCATAGGATTTACGCCGCCACCCACAAGGCTCACCGCGCTCATTGTATGGTGTGGCGACCTGAAGGGTCTTGCCGACAAAAGTGACACTCCGTCAGGCAACGTTCCCGACACCGAATGAACCTTTGTAGTTTCAATTGCCTCGGAAAAGGTCAGGGGCGGAAGAATGGTGGGCAACCTTTTTGCCAGCATCGATTTTCCCGTTCCGGGAGGTCCAATGAGCAGTATGTTGTGTCCACCCGTTGCGGCAACCTCCATTGCCCGCTTTGCCTGAAACTGCCCCTTAACGTCACAAAAGTCTATCCCGTATACCGAAACGCCGCCCTCAAGCTGCTCTTTATCATGATTTACGGGCGAAATGGGCTCCGTTCCGTTCAGATGCGCAACAAGCGACCTCATATCCTTTACCGCATATACGGTTATTCCCTCGACAACGGCAGCCTCGCCGGCGTTCCCCGCGGGCACATAGAACTCAGAAAAGCCCGCGTCCCTCGCCGCAACGCACATGGAAAGCGCTCCGCGCACCGCGCGCAGCTCGCCCGAAAGCGATAGCTCACCCACAAAGCACTTGCCCGAAACGTCTATATCGCTGCGAACTATCCCTGCGCACTTCATAAGACCCAGCAAGATCGCAACGTCATAAGCCGAGCCTTCCTTTTTTCTGTCCGCGGGTGCAAGATTGACCATAAACGTCATCTCTGGAAAACGGAATCCGCTGTTTATGCAAGCCGCTCTTACCCTCTCCTTTGCCTCCTTGACTGCCATATCCGGCAATCCGACAAGCTCAAAATTGGGTAGGCGCGGCTGACCGTCCGCCTCTACCGTTACTATATAGCCGTCTATTCCGAAAATACCTGCGCTGTATACAGATGATAACATTTTTCCTATGTCCTTGTTTTTTTATTTGGGTCTATGCTCCAATTATAGCATAATTATTTGAAATTGACAATATACATTCAAACTTTTGTGCGCATCGGCACGTCAAAAAAATATTTTTCCGCCGTTTTTGTAAACTCCAAATAAATCTATTGACAATATCGGAAAATTAAGTTATAATTGTTATGTATGAACGCTTTTTAACGGAGGCAAAATTATGAAAAAGCTTGCTTTGATATTGCTCGCAGCGTTGCTCTGCTTCTCGCTTGTAGCTTGCTCACCCGAAGAGGACGGCGGCAACGAGCTTGACAACTATACTCCCCCTGCAACCACGGCAAAGATAGATACGGGAACGCTCACGTTTGAAGAAGGACCCGCAGAAACCGCCATCATAACAAAATATTCCGGTCTTTCCGAAAAGCACGAGGTGGAAATTCCCGAAGTTGTAAACGACCGTCCCGTCAGCGCGATCGGTAAAGAGGCGTTCTATTATCAGACCCTTATTACCAAGATAACGCTTCCCGATACGGTTGAGTATATCGACGATTTCGCCTTTGCAGGATGCACCGAGCTTACAACCATCGTTATCCCCGCTTCCGTTACCAGAATCGGCAAGTATGCGTTCCAGGGCTGCACAAAGCTGGAATCCGTGATCTTTGCGGGAACAGAGCTTGAGGTCATTGACTCCTTTGCTTTTAACGATTGCACTGCGCTCTCCGAGATAACGCTCCCCGAGGGACTTGTAACTATCGGCGACCAGTCCTTTGGTGATTGCGCAGCCATCGCATCTCTTACTATGCCTTCCACGCTCAAGACTATCGGAAATCTTACTTTCGTTGGTTGCACGGCGCTTAACGCCGAGGGCGCGCTTACTCTCTCCGCTTCTATTACCGAGATAGGCGAGTTTGCTTTTCAGGGCATTGATAAAAACTACATAGTTTGCCCCGAGGGATCATACGCCGAGGAATACGTAAACGATATGTTTGAAACGGTACAATAAATAAGCACAATAAAAAATCACGGGCTTGACCCGTGATTTTTTAATTAACTTTGCATATCCTGCATTTTATGCTCTATGGCAACAACTATTGCCATCTCTGCCGCGAGTATTGAGTCCGCCACAACCGTGCAGCCCGCCGCACGCACGTGTCCGCCGCCGCCATAATGCGCGCATATCTCGGAAACGTCAAAATCGGTTGATGACCGCATTGAAACGCGGAACCTCATCTCCTCGGTTGATTGCTTGATGACCGCCGCGACCTCTACGCCCTTTATACATCTCGCCACGTCCACAAGCGTTTCAAGATGCTCGTCCTCAGCGCCGTATTGCGCCTTAAGATCATAAGGAAACGTAATAACGGCTATCTTTCCGCCGCCATAAAAATTCATTCGCTCAAAGCCCGCATGCTCAACCTGCATCTGCTTTAGAGTCTTGATTCCAAAAAGCTTATGGTTGATGTCTGCGGCATCTATTCCGCGCCCGATCAGCTTTGCCGCCAAAGCATGTGTTTGGGGGCCCACGTTGCTGTACTTAAAGCAGCCCGTATCCGAGCTTACCGCCGTGTATATCAGCTCGCAAACGCGCAGAGGAACGTTGTCCTCAGTCAGTCCCGATGCCGCGTAAAGCAGACAGATAACGTCATACAGAACCTCTCCGCAGGAAGATGCGCTCGCCACAACGTAATTGTCGGCATAAGGAGTTCCCTTTTCGTGATGGTCTATCATAACGTCTATCTTGCCGCTAAACCGTTCGTATAACGAACCCAACTGCGAAGGCGACGCGGTATCAACCGATACTGTAAGATCCGCCTTGAAATCCTCGGGAATATCGCCACAAGAAACCTTGTGTTGCGCTCCCTCGCTTATAAATTGAAGCCTTTCAGGAACTTCCGCCGCACAAACACACCGGGCGCGCTTGCCAAGATGACAAAGCGCCTCTCGCAGGGCAAAAGCCGAGCCTGCAGCGTCACCGTCAGGATTGACGTGAAAAAGTATAAGCACACTTTCGGCAAGGCGCAATCTTTCTGCCACCTCGACTGCGTCAAGCTTTTGATATGAAGCCGCGTTATCAATCATTTTCCGCCTCTGTATCGTTATCCTGCTCGTCGGAATACGTTATTCCCTCAAGTATCTTGGATATCTTTGCTCCGTATTCTATGGACGAATCCTCTACAAACGTTATCTCGGGCGTGATGCGCAGATTCATTCTCTTTGCTATCTGGCCGCGGATAAAGCCCGCGCTTGACAAAAGGCCGCGCTTTACTTCCTTTTTATCTCCCATCAAGGATGAATAGTATACCTTTGCATATTTAAGGTCGGGTGTAACCTCTGCCGCCGTTACGCTAATGAATGCTCCCGACACTCTGGGGTCCTTTACCTCGCGCAAAATCATTGCTATTTCCTTTTGAAATTCGTCGTTAATTCTTCCCTGTCTGTATTTTGCCATATTTCCTCCAAACCCTCTAGGGCTTCACATAATTATTATCTTTGTAAAGAAATTTTATTCCTCGCCAAACAATCTCTCGTTTATCTCCTCTTCGCTGAGGCCTTCCTCTTTGAGCTTTGCCTGCATAAAGCACTCAAAAAAGTCGTACTTTACACCCACAAATTCCAATTCAAGCTCTGCGGGAATAAATGTGTATTCCACCGCCTCGACGTCACTACAGGATATTATATCTCCCCGCATGTCTGTAAGCGCCGTGATCGCGCGCTCCGCCTTTTGCCTCGCCTCGTCGTTTATAAAGTCAATGCGATAGCCAACGCAGTATTGAGTAGCATCCCGCTCAAGAGTAATGCCGAGCTTTCTGTCGCGCGAATATTTTCTCGCTATGCAAGCCATAAGCTCTAAGGTTTCCGAGTATAGCTTCCAGGAAAACCTGAAATATTCATAGCTCTTCTTTCTCTTTCCGAGGTCCTTGTGCTCTACCGTGAGCTGAACACCTACAAACTCACATATTTTCTCAGATATGCTTTCAAGATTGTCGGCATCGGGCGAAACAGCCTCCAAAACGCCGCAAACCATAGATTTCAACGTGTCACAAACTTTATTTACGTAGATCAATAGATTTTCGTCCTTTACGTCCACGTCAGAATATCGCTTAACGTCATCCGAAACCTCATCCGATAAATATACAAATTCTACGTTTTGGGTGGAAAGCGCCGCGCAAACTTGTTCATAGCTCCATGTCAGCTCTGCGGCGGTATATATCGAGTACACATCATAGAAAACGCGAATGAATATAACGGCAAACTCCTCTTGCCCCCGCCGGCACTTGGCGACAAAGCAAAATGGCGTGATCTGCCCCTGCAAAGACACCAGGCGGTCCTTATCTTCCGGCCTCATTATAAATATATCGTCTATATCCGCATCGTCTTTAATGCTATAGTCGTCCGATCGGTATGCCGCAAGTTTTCCAATGGTGAATCGCGTCATTCCAAACAAATATATTCTGTCCTTAAGCTCTCTCAATGCGCTTCTCCACAATCATTATCTTCGTTACCGTTTTATTATATTACATTCTTTATTTTTTGTCAAGCAACAACAAGGGGCTTTCATAATTTTGCTTTATTTTTAAGGTTTTTTTGCTTGTAAAAAATTTTTTTATTTTTTTTTGAAAAAGGTATTGACAAAGCATTTTCGGTGTGTTATAATCAATGTGTACCAAAAAGGTAGACATTAAAAACGGAGGCAAAACGGATATGCGAGTGACGCAAGAAGCCGATTACGCCATACGCATTTGTCTGATACTCGATAAGTTTGGAGATAAAACGGGCGCCGCGCAGATCGCGGACGTTGCCTGCATAACTCCCAAGATAGCGCTCAAGGTATTGCGCAAGCTTTCCGAGGCGGGCATAGTCAGATCCTACAAGGGTGCGCAGGGCGGATACGAGCTGGCAAGAGACGGCTCAGAGCTTCGCATATTGGAGCTGATCGAGCTTATCGACGGTCCGGTGCGCATTTCCAAGTGTCTTGACTGCGGGCACGAATGCTCGAGAAACCCCATAAAGACAAATTGCAAAATGCATATCGCGTTTGGTGTTATCAATGAAAAGTTAATTGAAAATCTCGGACTTATAACGGTTCGTATGCTGCACGACGAAAACGTAAGCTCAACCGATATAGCCGATATTATAAAAAATTAAAATTTTAAAATTATTTATTTACTTAAAAGGAGAATTTGATTATGAAAAAGTTTGTATGTCCTGTATGCGGTTACGTTCACGAGGCTGATGAGATGCCCGCTGATTTCAGATGCCCTATTTGTAAGGTTCCCGGCTCTAAGTTCAAGGTAATGGATAACTCCAAGCTCGCTGCTGAGCACGAGTATGGCATCTATGCCAAGACCGTTAAGAACAACCCCGATATTTCCGAGGAAGATAAGCAGTACATCTTCGAGCAGCTCATGGCTAACTTTACGGGCGAGTGCTCCGAGGTTGGTATGTATCTCTGCATGGCAAGAATCGCACATAGAGAGGGTTACCCCGAGATCGGTCTTTACTGGGAAAAGGCAGCTTACGAGGAGGCTGAGCACGCTGCAAAGTTTGCAGAGCTTCTCGGCGAGGACCTCGAGCCCAACATGAAGGCTACAACTAAAGATAACCTCGCATGGCGCGTTGACTGCGAATTTGGTGCAACTCAGGGTAAGTTTGACCTCGCAGCTTGCGCAAAGAAGAACGGTCTTGACGCTATCCACGACACCGTTCACGAGATGGCTCGCGACGAAGCTCGTCACGGCAAGGCGCTCAAGGGTCTCCACGAGAGATACTTCAAGGGCTGATAATCATAAACTAAATGGGCGGCGGCACCAAGGCACCGCCCTACACGGAGGAGCCAAGACGGCTTTGGTCGGCGGTGCAATTCCCCGCTCCCCCACGATCTAAAAACCGCATAAACGAAACGCTTTGCGGCTACACTAAAATTATTGATTTATAAGGAGATTAAAACTATGAAATACGTATGTCCCTGTGGATATGAATACGACCCCGCACTTGGTGATCCCGACAACGGCATCGCTCCCGGAACGGCTTGGGAGGATGTTCCCGAAGATTTTGAGTGCCCCGTTTGCGGCCTCGGCAAAGACGCATTTGAGGTTGAGGAATAATCCTAACTAAACAGAACAACAATGAACACTAAAGAGCAGGGTTTTTCCCTGCTCTTTCTCTATTAAAAGCTATTGATATGTATGGCTTTTTGTGATATAATAAACCATACCGGCACGACAGTCAAAAATTGTCTTTATGATATAATACAGTTAGTACAACGGCGAAAGGAGACTTGACCTTGAACATATTACACATCAAATACGCGGTTGAGGTGGCAAAGTTGGGATCGCTCAATAAGGCAGCGGAAACACTTATGGTCGCACAGCCCAATATCAGCCGCTCAATTAAAGAACTTGAAGCCGATCTCGGAATTAAAATATTTAAGCGCACCTCAAAGGGTATGACGCTCACTCCCGACGGCGAGGAGTTTATGGACTATGCGCAAGACATTCTCCACCGAATAAGAAAAATGGAAAGCGCCTACAAGGACGGCTCGCATAAAAAGCGCCGTTTTTCCGTTTCCGTGCCCCGCGCGTGCTATATCTCCGCGGCTCTTGCCGAATTCTCCAAAAATATAGGCGGCGGCGACGTTGAGATATACTACAAGGAGACCAACTCCAAAAAGACCATCAAAAAGCTTTTGGAAAACGAATACAAGCTCGGCATCATCCGCTACGCCGAGAGCTACGAAAAGTATTATCAGGCAATGCTTGAAGAAAAGCGTCTGGCAAGCGAGGTCATTTCCGAGTTCTCTTACGTTCTCATCATGAGCCGAAACAATCCGCTTGCCACAAAAGAAACCATAACCTATGACGATCTTTCTTCATACGTTGAGATAGCTCACGCCGACCCTTATGTCCCCACGTTGCCTATGTCAAAGGTGTTCCGAGAAACGCTGCCCGACAACATCCGCCAGCGCATCTTCGTTTTTGAACGGGCAAGCCAATTTGATCTGCTTTCCGAAAATCCGAAAACCTTTATGTGGGTATCCTCGGCTTCCCCGCAGATTCTTGACAGATACGATCTCGTTCAGCGTACCTGTGAGGGAAACAAGAAAACGTACAAAGACGTTCTCATATATCATCAGGGATACAAGCTCACAAGGCTTGACCGAGCATTTATTGACGCGCTTTACAGCTCCAGAAAGAGATTTCTCGGAAAATAAAACGCAAAAAACGGTTCTGCACTAATGCAGAGCCGTTTTTTGTTTGTTATATCAAAAAGTATAATGTTGATATAAAAAATTGGTTATTCACAACATTTATGATATATGCTATAATAATGCCGCAATCAAAAATTCTATACAATTAAGGAGAAAAAATATGGCACGTTTTACTTTGCCTCGTGATCTTTATCACGGTAAGGGAGCTCTTGAGGCTCTTAAAACACTCAGAGGAACTCGCGCAATGGTTTGCGTTGGCGGCGGTTCTATGAAAAAGTTCGGTTTTCTTGACAAGGTAGTTGAATACCTCAAGGAAGCAGGAATGGAAGTTGAACTTTTTGAAGGAATCGAGCCCGATCCTTCCGTTGACACCGTTATGCGCGGTGCTGAGGCTATGGCTAAGTTCCAGCCCGACTGGATCGTGGCTATCGGCGGCGGCTCGCCCATCGATGCTGCAAAGGCTATGTGGATCAAGTACGAGTATCCCGAGATCACTTTTGAAGAAATGTGCGTTGTATTCGGTATCCCCGAGCTTCGCAAAAAGGCACGCTTCTGCGCTATTCCCTCCACTTCCGGAACGGCTACCGAGGTTACCGCATTCTCCGTTATTACTGACTACAAGAAGGGTATCAAGTATCCTCTCGCTGACTTTGAGATCACTCCTGACGTTGCTATCGTTGACCCCGATCTCGCAGAGACCATGCCCAAGAAGCTCACCGCTCACACAGGTATGGACGCTATGACTCATGCAGTTGAAGCATACGTTTCCACCGCAAACTGCGAATTCACCGATCCTCTCGCTATCGGCGCTATCAAGATGATCCAGGCTAACCTTGTTGATTCCTACAACGGCGATATGACAAAGCGCGCTTCCATGCACAACGCTCAGTGCCTTGCAGGTATGGCTTTCTCCAACGCTCTTCTCGGCATAGTTCACTCCATGGCTCACAAGACCGGTGCCGTATTTGAGGACCTCGGCGCGCACATCATTCACGGTGCTGCTAACGCTATGTATCTCCCCAAGGTTATCGCGTTCAACGCAAAGGATGAGACCGCTAAGAAGCGTTACGGCGTGATCGCTGACGAAATGGGACTTGGCGGCGCTAACGACGATGAGAAGGTTGCTAACCTTATCGCTTACCTCCGCGGAATGAACGACGCGTTGAGCATTCCTCAGTGCATCAAGAACTACGGTCTTGACAGCCTTCCCTGCGAAAACGGCTTCGTTCCCGAGAACGTATTCCTCGAGAGACTTCCCGAGATCGCAAAGAATGCAGTTGCTGATGCCTGCACCGGCTCTAACCCCAGAGCTATATCCCCTGCGGAAATGGAAAAGCTTCTCAAGTGCTGCTACTACGACACAGAGGTTGATTTCTAATTTTAAGTCCAACGGCAAAAACAAACACAACACCGGCCCGCGCCAAGGCGCGAGCCGGTGTTTTATTGTATCAATTCGATAAAGGTTGCGGCATAACACGAGCGCTACGTCACTTCCCTCATCAACGCCATCTACCACGAGTGCTACGAGGCAAGAGACTACCGCACAATGAAATTCCTCGACTGGTTCGTTGACGAGCAGATGGAGGAGGAAGACAACGCCGACTCCATGATCAACCGCTACAAGCTTTTCGGCAGCGACCCCAAGGGTCTGTACGCACTCGATCAGGAATACGCGGGCAGAGTCTATACCGCCCCCAGCCTTGTTCTCTGATAAAACAAGTCAATATTAACTTCCCTGACGCGAATAACCGAGAACGGCATCGGGAAGAATTACAAAATAACAAAAAATTTAATTTTGAAAGGAAATTACAACTATGAAATACGTATGTCCCTGTGGTTATGAATACGACCCTGCACTTGGTGATCCCGACAACGGCATCGCTCCCGGAACGGCTTGGGAGGATGTTCCCGCCGATTTCGTCTGCCCCGTATGCGGTCTTGATAAGGACGCTTTCGAGGTTGAGGAGTAATACTAAACAAATAAAAACAAGCGGTCTTTCGCAGACCGCTTGTTTTTTGTTTATTCTATTGATTTGTTGTCCCTCTTAATATGTTTTAGTGATCAGGTCCCTTGCCGCAATACCCGTACCGTCGCTCAGCTTATCCAAAACGTCCAGCGAGGCGTTTGCGGTGCAGCGTTCAATTCTGGACAGATACTTAACGTCGACCTCACAATTGAGCGCAAGATGCTCCCTTGAAATATTAAGCCTTTTTCTGTAATCGATCAAGTTTTTTGACAGACATATTCTCGATCTCTTATCTGTATGAATTTTGAGTTTACACTCCCTGTACACTGCCCTGTTCCACCTTTGTTATGCGTACCCACCCATTCATCAAATCAAAAATTCGTCAATTTTTACGCTAAAGGGGTCAATTGACCCTGGAAAATCCTGTCAAACCGAGTATAATGATGTAACCATCAAGAAAGGAGCGTCACAAAATGAAGACGAACAAATCAGCGCTTGCAAAGGTAGCCTCTCTCGGTGATGGCTGCGAATACAGCTTGGCCGTTATCGCAAAAACCGATTCGGAAAGCACTTACGCCGTGGCAGCACATGATGCATTTGGGGACAAGAGCCTCTGCATCAAGGAGATCGGCACCGACAAGGACACTGCCCTCTCTATAGTTGGAATCTTAAACAAGTACAGAATTCCCTATGTGCATTTTGTTGATATCATCAATGATCTGATGAATGAGTAGGTATTAGATTTTTTGGACCCCGATTTAATGCCTACAATGATCTTTTCTATCAATATTTTTTAATTTGATTTTACTTCGGTTACAGCTAAATTTACTGGCAGGTTTCGTAGTATTCAATGGTTTCGCTCTCGCCTATGTTGTTTGTATAGGCAACAACGGTCAAAACGCCCTTGTATTGAACACCCTCTTCACAAACGAAGTCGATACTCAGGCCCAGGGTTCCGACGCTCTTGCTTCCCGAAACCTCATCCATGTATTCGTATCTGGTTCCGTTCCACTTATAAAGATAAAGTGTGCCTACTATCAGCGATGCAGTCGATTGCTTTCTGGCTATGCCAGTAACATTACCCTCACTTCCAACAAAGCTCATGTTAACGGTCATGTTTGCAATACTCGTCCATCTGGGCTGCACCGTGTCTTCCTCTTTTTGAGCGGCAAACGCGGGCACCGCCAGCGAGCAGAGCATAACAATCGAAAGCGCAAGTGATACGATCGTCTTTATTGCGTTATTACGTTTCATTTTTCCTCCAATGTCATTATGACACCTTCGGGGTCCAATACTCATAACAAAAAAATCCCAAAAACGTGACACAATTTTCAGGATTTTTTTATTTTATTTATTATTTTTATAGAATGTGCGTTTATTTTACGCTTTTTGCATATTCAAGCAGCGTTTCAAGATCACATTCTGTGGAGAATATATGATATGAATATGCATTGTCATTCCAGAATATATCTATGTCTTTTTTACCTACATGCTCAACAGCTGTAGCGTCGTTGCCATTGATTTTAATGAGCATAACATTCACATCTTCGTTATCAAAATAATTGTCGTTTGGCTTTAATATCATCTGTGTAAACGAAAACAGATACTCATCACCAATATAGTAATCGAATGTCATACTTGTATTATTTTGAACAACGGCATCTTCCCAAACGCCTTCGGGCAAGTCGGTGGGCTTGCGAATTTCCACGATATATTTCGGAGCATCCGCTGAGATCTCTGTTTCAGTTGTCGATTCTTCCGAGTGCCCCGTTTCTTTTTCCTTACCGTCAGGGTCTTCATAACGGACGGTAAAATATTCATTGTACCACTCAACGATAGCATCGTATATCGCACGTCTGAGTTCGGGAACACATCCTATCAAGACGCAGGTCAAGGTTATCATTATCATCAGAACCGCCGCAACTCTTATCGCCGCAGCCTTAGTGATCCCGACAAACGCTCTCTGCTTGTATTTATTGATTGCTTTGTTTCGCTTTCGGTAATACGAGGCATCAAAGCTTACATTGTCGGTGTCCAGATCATTAAGCGCACGCGCTTCTTCCTCGGTGCATTTCACCGCAGCCAATCCAATTAAATGGTCAAACTTATCTGAATTGTTGAACATAAAGCTCTTTACCTCCCATCTTCCAAAGCTGTTTTTTCGCCCTTGAGTATCTCTTTCTCACAAGCTCCTCGGAAATATTCATAACATTTGCAATGCTCTTACTGTCAAAGCCCAGACTTTTGAGCAAAATAACATCGCGGTATTTGTCATCCAGCTTATTTATAAGCTCATGAATATACTCGCAACTCTCTTCGCTAATATATATCTTATCAACACATGAGCTGTAATCCGGAACATCAAATTCTTCATATTCGTCATCGTAATAATTGTATTTGATTAAAGACTGCTCGTATTGGTTTTTGCGGTTTTTAACGCGCAGCATATTCAATGCGCAATTACGGCATACTACCGTTAAAAGTCTTTCAAGATACCCCATGTCGCCGGCAACCTTGAATTCATCAATGCTCTCTATAATCAATCTAACGGTTTCGTGTACACAGTCCTGCGCGTCGTGATGGTTATTCAGATATTTCATGGATATAGCGTAAAGCTTCTTTTCATACTCAACGTATATTTTCTCCACAAATGTACGATCGTCATCATTCGTAATGGTTAAAATTATCGGTAACATTTTCACACCTCCCACTTAAAGCTCATTATATCATTCAAGTCAAAAATTGTCAATAATTAAGAGAAATGCATACTTTTTCCATTCTGTCGCCTTATAGCAGGCGTGCCCTCCTGATCACAAAGCAGGTGCACAGTTGATAAGGAAGCTTTCGAGTCCAAGAGTAATACGATAAATACGATCAAGGAGCAAGCCGCGTCTTGCTCCTTTTTTGACTTTTCACTTATAAATGTCAGATTGCTTCTTGATAATTGTCGCAAAATGTGATATGATTATAAAAAGAAGACAGCAAATACGATAAAGCTATGGAGGGCAAAAAATGACACCAATGCTTATTGGAATCGCGGGAGGCACGGGCTCGGGTAAATCTACGTTTGCCGAGGGGCTAAAAAAGCTTTTCCCCGACGATATAACAATAATTTCTTACGACAATTACTACAAGCCGCAGGATCATCTCTCCATGGAGGAGCGACTGAAGATAAATTACGATTGCCCCGATGCGCTTGACACCGATCTGCTCGTAAAGCATCTGCGCGAGCTGCTTGAGGGCAAGTGCGTTGATATACCGAACTACGATTTTTGTATTTACACCCGCACCGGCGAGGTAACGCCCGTGTGCCCCACGGCAGTAATCATTATTGACGGCATCCTCACTTTCCACGACGAGCGCCTTCGCGAGCTTTTTGACATCAAGATATTTGCCGATGCCGATGCCGACGAGCGTATTTTACGCCGTCTTCGTCGCGACGTAACCGAAAGAGGCAGAGATATCGACGGAGTTATCAAGCAATACGTAGACACCGTTAAAATAATGCACGGCATATACGTTGAACCCACAAAGAAATATGCCGACATAATCATAAACGGCGGCAAAAACAAGACTGCACTCGACATAGTTGCGGCAAGAATACAGAGAAAGCTCTCTCAAAAATAATTCCGACATAAAGAACAGCGGCTCGCGCAATAGCGCGAGCCGCTTTATTATTATGTTGTCGCGCTGTGCGACTTTTTACTTTGATTATTTGCTGAAATTGAGCTCGTTGCAGATTTTTGTTCCATCCGCAAGTCTAACTGCGAGAACACATCCGCGATAGACCTTTGAATTCCAGTTACAAGGAGCGACCTCAACGGTAATCTCTTGTCCCGAATATACCTTGAGCCAATTATACTGGCTTGCGCTGGAGCTGTACAGCAGAACCTCGGTTGAGCCGTCTACAAGATAAACATTAGTATAGTAAGCAGCCTCAACTACCTTTACGGTTGCGTTCAAAACGTAAACCTCGGTGCCGTGGTCTTCGTTTGCATTCAGTGCAGCAAAATCAGCAAGCGTCTTATCCTCAATAAAGGTTGCAGTTGAATAGTTATGCTCGCCGTAATTGTTAACGAGTATCTCGCAAGCATCAAGGTTGGTCTGACCGAATACGGAAGCGCCGTCCTTAAGTCTTACAGCTCTCGTTCCCCTGAGTATTACCTCATGTCCAAGCTGCACCTTTTCAAGCTCGTCATCGGGAAGAATAACCGCGATAACGCCCGTTTCGTCTATAAGATAGAAGCCCGTCTGGTTTACGAGAGAGGGACCTACTATTCCCTTTACCGTTACTATCTCGCCAACAGCGGTATCGATAGCTGCGCCAACCGAGATGGAGGGTATCTCCTCCTCGGGAATGTCAACGGTTACGGTAACGGTTTCGCTATAGGTCTTGCCGCCGTACGCACCCGTTACAGTTATAGTTGCAGTTCCGCTCTTGTGGCAGTGCATAACGGTTTCTGTGGGAATCGCATCAGTTCCCGTAAAGCTGATTACGCTATCATCGCTTGAAGAATAAGTAAGTGTTGCGCCGCTGAAGCCCAAAAGCTCAGACGATACACTGCCGATAAGCTTAAGTGCGGGGTCGCCCGTGTAAAGCTTTTCAAACTGGGTAACACCGTGATACTTTACGGCAAACTCTGCCGTGTTGTTTGTGTCAAAGGTGAATCCCTCGTCCACAACGCCTACGGGCAGGAATCTGTATACACAGCCCGCCTGGGTGGATTTTGCGTTAAGTGCTACAAGATAAACCGTGCAGATCTTGCCGTCAAATTCGTCAAGCCACTCAAAGTCGCCGCCGTTGCACTGGGTGTAAACGTAAGAGCCGGTAGCGGCGTCAAGATCGTCGATGTAATAGTTTACAAATCCCGAGCCGGGCACCTTCTTTACAAGCGCGTTTACCTTGAACAGCTTGGTGGTGATGTCCTCGCTGACGGGTGTGTCCATTATCTCTTTTACGGTGGTTGTAGGAATATCGGAGCTTATCCACTCGTTATTTCCTTTGTCGTTTTCAACGATAGTTGCATCCTCAAGCTGATTGCAGCCCTTATATCCATGGGTCGCGGCACTACCCGACTCGGTATCAAGGATCCAATACGTCTTGGATGCGGCAACTGTTACGCGGTTACCTATCTCCACCTGGCCTGCGGCATCTCCGTTATAAACGTAAATAGACTCGCCACCGTTTACAAGAATAAAGCCGGAGGGCTTATATCCGTTTGCATAAGTGATACGAGCTACAACGCCGCTGACGAGCAGTTTTTCGCCCGTTTCGGCAGCTCTTGCCTCGGCAATAGTAGCCTGCTTATAGTTGGAAACGTCAAAGTTACCCTGGTTAGATCTGAACCAGATAAGTCTTGCGTTCTTTACTTCCTTGGTTCCGTTATAGTTCTGGAGAATGCAATGAAGTACTACTTCGTCGCCCTTAACGGGTACCTCGTCCATCTCGCTGTATTTGAGCGAGCCATCTGCACTGTAAGTTCCGTAAACGGCGATCTCACCCGTATCGTCCTGGATTACCATAGCGCCGTATGCGGGGTTGGTGACCGTCTTTACCTTTCCGCGAATGTAATAGCGCTCCTCAGTAACGTTACCGGGATCGCCGCATAGGTCAAGCGCGATTTCAATCGATATGTAATCAAGGTTAGGCGCGCCTGCATCCGTTTCGGTTTCGGACTCGGACTCGGTGGTTCCCTGCGTAGTGCCCTCGGTATTAGTGCCCGTAGTTCCTTCGGTTTCGTCAGGTGTCAGTCCGCAGGAAATGGCGGAGAGCGCCATAATAAGTACGAGCAAAGCTGCAAAAATTCTTGAAAGCTTCATATGCTTCCTCCTTAAAAATATTACATAATACATTTTACCACTATATTTGACATATGTCAACATAGAGCCCGTCAAAATTTCAACAAAAAAATCTCGCTCTTTGAAACAGGATCCAACTACAAAAGAAAAGGGACCTTTAACTAAAGGACCCCTCTCCCTGCATTCAATGCATATTACTGAGCCGCCTCAACGATAGCCGCGAAAGCCGCGCTCTTGAGCGATGCGCCGCCGATAAGTCCGCCGTCAACGTTCTCTTTGGAGAGAAGCTCTGCCGCGTTCTTGTCGTTCATAGATCCGCCGTACTGAACAACGGTCTTATTTGCCACCTCTGCGCCGAACATCTCTGCAACCGCCGCTCTAACGTAGCCGTTACCCTCGTCAGCCTGATCAGCCGTTGCGGTAACGCCCGTACCGATGGCCCAAACGGGCTCGTAAGCAATGATAACGTTGCTCATCTGCTCCGCAGTTACGTTGGTAAGCGCCATTTTGGTCTGGAACTTCAAGAGAGTTTCGGTATATCCAAGCTCTCTTTGTTCAAGAGTCTCGCCCACGCAAACGATAGCCTTAAGACCGGCATTAAGAGCCGCAAGCGTGCGAAGGTTAACGGTCTGGTCGGTCTCGCCAAAGTACTGTCTTCTCTCCGAGTGACCGATAACAACGTACTCTACGCCTGCCTCAACGAGCATCTGCGCACTTATCTCGCCCGTGTATGCGCCCGAAGCCTTAAAGTGAACGTTCTCCGCACCGATCTTGATGTTAGAGCCGCGAGCCGCCTCAACTGCCGCGGGAATGTCGATTGCGGGTACGCAAAGCACAACGTCACAGTTGTCCTTGCCCGCAACGAGAGGCTTCATCTCCTCAATAAGTGCCTTGGCGCCGTTGGGAGTCATATTCATTTTCCAGTTTCCTGCAATTACGTATCTTCTCATTTTATAATGTCCTCAATATGTATTTTGAAAAGTTTCGCTCAAGCCTTTTCAAAGGCTTGTCGAAGCCGCCGCGATCGGCGGTCGCTCGTCGCAACGAGCGAAACACCCCTATCGTTCGAAGCGCCACAGAGGGGTGAATTTCAAAAGCTC
>JAFQLG010000001.1 GCA_017414605.1 Clostridia bacterium | reverse complement strand
GTCGTGAGACAGTTCGGTCCCTATCTGTCGTGGGCGTTGGATATTTGAGAGGGGCTGACCTTAGTACGAGAGGACCGGGTCGGACGTACCTCCGGTGCACCAGTTGTTCTGCCAAGGGCATAGCTGGGTAGCCGCGTACGGTTTTGATAAACGCTGAAGGCATCTAAGCGTGAAACATGCTTCAAGATTAGATATCCCATCATCTAGAATGAGTAAGGTCACTTGCAGACTACAAGTTTGATAGGTCGGAGGTGTAAGCGTAGTAATACGTTCAGCTGACCGATACTAATAGACCGAGGGCTTGAACCTCCTATTGATAAGACACAGTGTGTATCGCTACACAGATGACTTATCGGGGGTTCTAAGGAATAGTTTGAGTTTCGTCTTTCAAAACTCAAATCGTTTACCTTATTCGATCCGTCAAGCAATCAAATCAGTGATCTTATCGCAGAGGGTCCACCTGTTCCCATTCCGAACACAGAAGTTAAGCTCTGCTGAGGCGACGATACTTGTCTGGCGACGGACCGGTAAAATAGCTCATTGCTGATATGAAAAAACCACTTGTACAAGCAAGTGGTTTTTTCATATCTATATACCTGAAATTTAATAAGAGCACCCAAATTCATGGGTGTTCTTTAATTTTGTAAGTTGTTATTTTTGCAGCGCATTGCGCAGGGTAGTTACAATGTCGCAGATCTCCGCGTCGGAAAGAGATATTATCAAAGAAATCACCTTATTCTCACAAGGATTTTTAAGTATTTCGCGAGCGGATTCAAGGCATGAGCGTATATCCTCGGGGTCTTTTAGCCCTGATGCGGTTGAAATTACATTTTTGAAAACTCTGGAGGGAACAAAGAGAAGCCTTCCGTAACGAATGTCATTGAGAGTTATTGATTCCGGGTCAATCTCGGGCTTTTGCTCACGTTTTACCTCTGTTTTAGGCGCTTGGGCACCAGTATCATATCCGGCATTGCTATAATAGTATGAATTTTGGAACAAAGGATCGTTTGGATATGCATTGTTTGTCTTATTCATTTGTTCGAGAATTTTGGCGCTGTTTTCGCAGGCTTCACCTATTCCGTATAAAGCCCAGGTGGAAATCCACGACAATATTGGTCCAATTACAAGAAAGAGAATTCCTGCCAGTATATTGCCTGTAACCATTTGCAATATGCCAAGAACGATAGATGAAATAATGCCGGCAATGCAAAGAACTTGTGCCATTGTCTTTAGTTTTGTGCCAATGTTTTCGTACATGTATTATTCCTCCTAAACTAAATTTATATAAGTTAAGCAAGCTTAACACGAGATTAAAACTAACATTTTTGCTAAATAATCAATTCATACGCTACGCGCTCGTCGCCGCTTTCGAGAAAGATGGTGCCGCAGTGGACAAATCCGTGCTTTTCAAGCATACGTCGCATAACGACGTTGCCTCGGTGGGTGTCTATGCGCAAGGATCTCTTGCCTTTCGCCGTGGCTTTTTCTTTTGCATAGCCTATAATTTCAGTTGACAGTCCCGTGCCTCTCGCGCTTACCGAAATTGCAACTCGGTGCAGGGCAAAATAATCGGGGAATTGACTGTTAGAATATCCCGTTTGCCATTCCCCGTCAAAAATTTTGTCGTAGGTTGGCTCGCCGTTCTCAATTAGTGCGAACGTTCCGCGCATTTCGCCGTCGTACAAAACGGTGTACGATACGCCTTTTTCTATATCGTTTGCAATTACTTCGCGCGAGGGGTATCCGTTTTGCCATTGGTCTATGCCGAGGAGCTTTATCGTGCCGCGCGCCTCGTCAAAAAGAGCAGACAGGTCGGATATGTCGGCGAGGGTAGATTTTCTAATCGCTATTTCCATCAGAACTCTATTCTTTTGGCGGAAATGACCTTTTGTCCGTCAAATTCAAAGATGACCGCGTCGGCACGTATCTCTCCGTCCGCAACGGTAAAATGAGAGGGCATATGCGTTCTCATTTTTGCTATTGTCCTTTGAGCGTCTACACCGAGAACACCGTTTCGGGGGCCTGTCATACCGAGGTCGGTGACATAAGCGGTTCCTCCGGGTAGTATCTGCAGGTCGGCGGTGGGAACGTGGGTGTGCGTGCCGAAAATTGCGCTTATTTGTCCGTCAAAAACGCGCGCTATGGCATACTTTTCGCTGGTAGCTTCGGCATGAACGTCCAAAACAGATACGTCGTACTTACCATATTCGCGAGCGAGTATCATTTCAACGGTGTTAAAGGGGTCGCCAACGGGATCTAAAAATACTTGTCCCAAAACGTTCATTATAAGAACGCGGTAGCCGCATACGTTGACTATACTGTGTCCGCAGCCCGGCGCGCTGCCGGGGTAGTTTGCGGGTCTGATTATGCTTTCGGGGTAGGTATCAAGGAACGTGTATATGTCGCGCTTGTTCCAGGTGTGGTTGCCAAGCGTGATGAAATCAACGCCCGCGTCAAGTATAGCTCTTGCATCCTGGGCGGAAATTCCGTGAATTTCGCTTGCATTTTCACCGTTTGCGATAACGTAATCTATCTTTTTTTCATCTCTCAGCTTCCAGAGCTTTTGCTTGAGATGTGATATAGCTCTTACTCCAACTATATCGCCTATTGCGAGTATCCTCATTTTGAGTCGGTCCTTTCAGGGTTACACTAAGGGTTACTTTCCAACGCAGAAGTTGGCAAATATGCGGGATATTATATCCTCCGTTACGGTGCGGCCGTCCAGCTCGCCGAGAGCCGACAAAGCATTTTCGACTTCAACGCAGCAAACCTCTAAGGGAAGGGCATTACGTATCGCCTCGGTCGCGATCAAAAGCGCCTCGTATGCGCTGCTGACTGCCGCGTTCTGACGCGCGTTTGCTATGATCGCGCTGTCGCACATGCTAAGCTCGTTATCAATATATACGCTCTCAACGGCATCGCGAAGCGCGTCAAGTCCCTCGCCGCTGTCGGCGGACATAAGAACCTTGTGCGCAAAGCCTTCGGTCTGCTTGATGATGGAGGGGTGAATACCCTTATCGGTTTTGTTGATTATAGCTATTTTGATACCGCTCAGGGTGTCAAGGTATCTGACAAATTCGGTATCCTCCGAGTCTGTCTCGCGGCTGGCATCGAATACCGCCAGAATGAGCTCGGCGTTTTGCGCTTCACGTCGCGCGCGGTCAATTCCGATCTTTTCAACGGTGTCGAGAGAGTCGCGCAGGCCCGCCGTGTCGGAAAGACGGAGCGTAACCTTGCCCAATGCGGCTTTTTCGGTGAGCACGTCACGCGTTGTGCCCTCGATAGCGGTAACTATCGCGGCATCGCGCCCCACGATCTTGTTATAAAGCGTGCTTTTTCCCGCGTTCGTTCTGCCGACGATAACGGTAGACACACCCTCGACAACTGCGTGACCTGTTTTGTAGGTGTCCGCTAAAGCTTTGAGCTGTAAAAGGTTTTTTTCGCAAACCTCGAGCATTTCGTCGCGGCTGATATCAGCCAGATCCTCGTCGGGATAGTCGATGTGCGCATAAATTGCTGCCAGCACGTTGCATAGAGAATCGTATATCTCGGTCGCCTTTGATGAAAGATTTCCGCGCATTCCCGAGCGAGCTATCGATACCTGGTCGTCAGTTGCGGCTTCAAGCAGGTCGCCGAGCGCCTCCGCCTCGGTCAGCGATGTCTTGCCGTTTATAAAGGAGCGCCTTGTAAACTCTCCGGGCATAGCCATTCTCGCGCCTGCGCACAGTGCCGCCTCAAGAACTCTTTGAGTTATAAGGATTCCGCCATGGCAGGATATTTCAACTGTGTCCTCGCCCGTAAATGAATGGGGCGCGCGAAAGATAACGGCAATACCGTCGTCAATGTGCTCGGTTCTGTCGTTTCTGTGGCTATATATTGCACCGTACGTGGCGCGGTTGCTCGCGATGTCGGACAGGGGAGCGCCGCTTTTGGATACGAACACTCTCTCGACAACGGATATGGCGTCCTGACCTGATATTCTAATAACTGCTATGCCGCCCTTGCCATACGGCGTGCTTATGGCGGCGATCGTATCAAGAAGATTCATTTTTGATCCTACCGATATTAAAATTTTGGGCCGTCTCACTTATGTTTGCTGGCATAATGAGGCGACCCACAAAGTTGTTTATTCTACGATAAAGGGCTTTAACTGCTCGTAAAGCTTTTGTGCTCCCACCTCGGAGTTGTAAGTAAGCTTTATGGGCTGACGCAAGTCAAGGCTGAAAATGCCGAGAATGGATTTTCCGTCTACCTTGTATCTTCCGGATTCAAGATCGACCTCACCCTCAAATCCTATGAGAATGTTGACAAGCGAATAAACGTCCTTGATCTCTTTTAGCTGAATGTTGAATGTCATAGCTTTACTTCCTTTCTTGTGAAAATGCGATTGGTAAATTACCGATATCATTATATAACACAAGGCTTTCTTTGTCAAGAGAAATGACAAATTTTACATCGTGCATACGAGGCGCTCGATGGCGGCATATCCGTCACCAAAATTTTTGACCTCTCGGTCTGCCGCCCTGCATTTTTCAACCATTTGGCGACAAACAGACTCGGCCGGCAGCGTTTGCAGCATTTTGAGTATTGCAAAATCGGGCTTTCCTGTTATTTTTGATATTTCGGACGAGGTCATACCCTCTTTGGAGAGCAGACAAACGCATAGCATATCACCTGCCGCCCTTGAAACTTCACCCATGATGAGTATAGGGTCCATACGGCGACTTTTCATATCGTACAGTATTGCCAGCGCCTGTTCGCGGCGGCGCGCGGCAATGGCGTTTGTAAAGGCATAAGTGTCGTATTCTGTTGCGGCTATGGCGACGTAAGCTACGTCGTTGGCGGTAACGGTATTTCTTCCGTTTTGTAAAACGAAGAAGGACAGCTTGTCGGTTTCGTTTGCCAGAGTGTACATATCTCTGCCGCAGCGGTCAATAAGCGCCATACAAACGGAGGGATCGGCGGATACGCCGTTGTGCGCAAAGTGCTTTGCAAGCCAGGCGCATAGGCGCGCCGGCGTATTGCGCTCAAAGTTAACAAGAACCGCATACTCACCTAATTTTTCAAGGATTGCAGAAGGCTTTTTTGGAAATCTGCCAACATCGATGCGGTCCGCGGCAACGACTATGATGACCGTATTGTAGTCGTATTCGTCAAGCGCCTCCAGAGTCTTGAGCAGGGCATCTGTTTCGTTGTCCTTTTTCATTGCAACAAAATCCAGATTTTGAAGGATTATCAGCTTGCGGTCCGCCATCATGGGAGCCGCCATTATCGCATTCAGGAGCGCCTCCGGCGAATAGGAAAGAGAATCAAGCCTTATTTCATTGAAAAAGGCGAGAGTTGGGTCGGGGGAAAGAGCCGCTGTTGCCTGGCTTAAAGCATAGTTTTTCATGTATTCTTCTTCGCCAAATAGCAGATAGCATTTTTGCGGTGCTGTCTTTATCTGCTTTCGAAATTCAGCCTCGGTTATGTGCATCATGCCGCATTTCCCCTTTCGTATCAATATTTAACATAATTATATCATTTTTGCGTCACACCGTCAAGAGCATATGCAAATTTGTGGCCGCAACTCCTTGACAAAAGGACTTATTTGTGGTATTATGTAGACTGTTGTGCGTTTATAAAAAGAAAAAAATATATGAGGAAATTCAGAAGAATGTCGGATAGTAAAAAAACAGTCAACGGAGGAGCACAAGCGCTGCCCGCCGAGAACAAAATGGGCACGATGCCTATGAACAAGCTTTTGTTATCAATGGCTTTGCCGATGGTTATATCCATGGTCATTCAGGCGCTTTACAATATCGTAGATAGCCTTTACGTTGCGGGCATATCGGAATCGCAAAATGAATTTACCGCGATATCCTTGGCCTTTGCGGCGCAAAATTTTCTTATTGCGGTGGCAACGGGAACGGGAGTTGGAATAAACGCCCTGCTTTCAAAGAGCCTTGGCGAAAAGGACACGAAAACCGCCAATAAAATAGCATCAAACGGCGTATTTTTGGCGCTTTGCAGCTACGTTGTGTTCCTGATACTCGGCTTTACGTGTATGGAAACGTATATGAGCTGGATGACGAATGACCCCGAGGTCATTGAATTTGGCGTTCAGTATCTTTCCATTTGCTATTTGTTCTCGTTTGGAATATTCGGCGAGATAGTTATGGAAAGACTGATGATATCAACGGGCCGCACTCAGCTTGCCATGGCGACACAGACAACGGGCGCGATATTGAACATCATACTTGACCCCATTTTCATTTTCACGTTTGACCTTGGTATTCGCGGAGCGGCGATAGCAACCGTTTTGGGACAGATAATCGCATTTGGTGTGGCTTTGGTGCTCAATGCAAGGTTTAACAAGGACATAAAGCTTTCTTTTGTTGGCTTTAAGCCGAGCGGCAGAATAATCGGCAGAATATACGCTATCGGTGTTCCTTCTATAGTAATGGCGTCCATTGGCTCTGTTATGAACGTAATGTTTAACAGCATACTCAACTCCTTTGGAGAGCCCATCGGAAAATACGCGCAGAACGCGTTTGGTGCTTACTTCAAGCTCCAGAGCTTTATATTCATGCCTATTTTCGGACTTAATAACGGCATAGTACCTATCGTTGCGTACAATTACGGCGCGAGAAACAGAAAGAGAATGCTTGGAGCCGCAAAGCTTGGCGCACTTTATGCAGTCAGCTATATGCTTTTGGGGCTTGTGCTGTTCCAGACTATACCCGAGCAGCTGGTGAGAGTGTTCCTGACGGGCGCGGATTCCATTGCCGTTGCGCTACCTTGCGTAAGGATAATATCCCTGTCGTTTATATTTGCGGGCTTCTGCATAGTAATAGGCTCGGTATTCCAGGCGCTTGGAAAGAGCATTTTCTCAATGTTTGTTTCTATTGCAAGACAGCTTGTGGTACTGATTCCCGCGGCATACTTTTTGTCGCTTACGGGTGACGTCAACAACGTCTGGTGGTCATTCCCCATAGCAGAGGTGGCTTCAGTAATTATAAGCGTTATCTTCTTTATGGTTGCTTACAAAAAAATAATATCTAAAATTCCAAGCGAGCCCGACTTAAACGCGGAGCGCGCGTAAGACTGAACAATGCCATTTTGTAGGCGTTTTTGACCTTAAATTTTTATAATTAAATGAAAAAATTTGAAAAAACGCTTGACAAGAGGGATACGTTTAGTGTATAATATACGTTGTCATTGTGTAAAAGCGTAAAATAGCCTTGTGCTGTTTTCGGTCATAATAGGGTGACCGTTGACTAACGCTTCCGATTATCACTCAAGGAGGTGCAAAATAATGCTCAGAACTTACCAGCCTAAAAAGCGTCAGAGAAAAAAGGAGCACGGTTTCAGAAAGAGAATGAGAACTGCAGATGGCAGAGCCGTTCTTAAGAGACGTCGTGCAAAGGGCAGAAAGAGACTTACCCACTAATATCGGGTCTTTTTGCCACTGCTCAATAACATAAAACCGCCGATGATCCATTCCGCTTGTCAGAGCTTTAAGATGATCATCGGGGTTTTTACTGTCAGGGAACTTTTACAAAATTTCTCAAATATGTAAATTAAAGTATATTATTGTTTGCCGATGAATGTGTATCGGCATGTTTGGGAAACATCAAATTAAAATTAAATTGACGGAAGCACACAAAGTAAAAAGGGAAGGATAAGCAAAAAATGAAGATTCCCGCAATCAAGGAGCATCACCTTTATAACAAGGCGTATCGCTCGGGCAAGCGTTTCTTTGGAAGGTACGTTTGCGTGTATATACTAAAGGACACGCACGCAAGTCTTTTAAGAAGGGCGCATCCGCAAAAAATAACGGTTAACAGACTCGGCCTTTCCGTTTCAAAAAAGGTGGGCGGAGCAGTTAAGCGAAACCGCGCAAAGAGAATAATCAGGGCGGCTTATAAACCCCTTGAGGACAGACTTTGCAAAGGCTTTCTTGTCGTTATTTCGGCAAAGCCCGAGATAGATGGAAAGAGCAGCAGGGACATATATGCCGAGCTGAAGTATGCATTCAGAAAGCTTGGCATGATAAAGGAGCCTGCACAACCCGCGCAAAATGCGGGACAGGATGCCCAAATATGAAGCATATATGTATCGCGCTTATCCGCTTTTACCAGAAGTTTTTATCGCCCTTAAAATCGAAACCTTGCTGTAGGTTTTATCCTACATGCTCAGCCTATGCCCTAGAGGCATTTATGAAACGTGGCTTTTTTGTCGGAATGATACTGACGGTAACGAGAATTTTCAGATGCAACCCGTTTTGCGCGGGGGGCTACGATCCCGTACCGCTCAAGGGCTTCCGCAATAAAAAGGATGCGGCGAGTGAGAATTTCCAAAATGACGGGGGAAATGAGTTTACATTCGATTACGATCTTTCGTACGACACCCCCCAAGAGAAGTCCAAAAACAAAAACCAAAACGAGAGGACTAATTTAGAAAATGAACAAGAAAACAGTTAAGATTTTGAAAAAAATAGCACTGATGGTGCTTATCATAGCCGCTTTGGCAATGGTGCTTTCATCGTGCTCCAGCAATACCATAATCGATACCTCAAAAACGCCCGAGCAGTGGAAGGATACAACGGTAAACACCGGTGCGTCCACACAGTTTATTGACGTTATTTTGTCTGGTATCGGTACGTTCCTTGGCTGGATAACCTTGATAATGCCCGCAAACAGCTATATTCTCACGTTGTTCGTGTTCGGCATTATTCTTGAGATCGTTATGCTTCCTTTTGGAATCAAGCAGCAAAAGAATTCCATCAAGCAGGCAAAGCTGCGTCCCAAGGAAATGGCTATCCGCAAAAAGTACGCGGGCAGAAATGACCAGGCTACTCAGCAGAAGGTAACTCAGGAGATACAGGAGCTTTATCAGAAGGAGAACTTCAACCCCATGGGCGGTTGCTTGCCTCTTCTTTTGCAGCTTCCTATCGTCATGGTGCTTTATTGGATCGTTGTTGACCCCATTCAGTACGTTTGTCACATGGGACGCGACGTTGTAAGCGTTCTGTATTCCTTTATGACAACGGCAGTCGATAAGGGCGGTCTTGGACTTGCGCTCAAGTCCACAAACGGCTCTATTGAGATATTCAGTAAGATCAAGGATCTCGGCCCCGAGGCATTTGAAGGTATTAAGAACTTCTGCGCAAACGGTTCAGATGTTTACGATAAGATAGTTGAAATCGATAGAATGCCCGCAAACTTCAACATAGGCCCCATCAACTTCGGTCTTACGCCTACGTTTGATTTCACGACCGTGAATGCATGGTTGCTCGTGCTTCCCGTATTGACCTTCCTTGTATACTTCTTCTCTATGAAGATCACAAGAAAGTTCACCTACCAGCCCACCCAGAACACAGAGGATCGTCAGCAGGCTTGCTCCACCAAGATGATGGATTATACTATGCCCCTGATGAGCGTTTGGATGACTTTTATCGTTCCTGCGGCAGTTGGTGTTTACTGGCTCTTCAAGAGCATACTCGGTACCATCAAGCAGATCATAATGAGCAAGGCTATGCCTCTCCCCGTATTTACCGAGGAGGATTATAAGGCGGCTGAAAAGGAATACGCAGGCAAGCAGCCCAAGAAGATACAGAAATCCGCAAATGCAGGAAAGGTTCGCTCACTCCACCACATCGACGACGATGATTACGATGAGCAGGGCAACTATATCGGCGACACTCATAAGGACGAGCCCGATGAAGAGGTTCCCGTCGCGGAGGAAAAGATTGCGGACAACAAGATGACCGAGGGCGCGGCGCTTAAGGACGAATCCGACAAGGGCGAAGAAAAGCGCGGTCTTTTCGGCAGAAAGAAAAAGAAAGACTGACAGCAAAGACATTGCTAAAATAGGAGATTTATCGTGAATAAAGAAATAATAGTAACAGGAAAAACTGTGGAAGAGGCAGTTCAGGCTGCCGCTCGCGAGCTGGGCGTTACTGTCGAGGCTGTCGAGTACACGGTTGTTGAAGAGGCAAAAAAAGGCCTTTTCGGAATAGGAGCTACCCCCGCAAAGATAAGTGCAAAGGTAGCATTCAAGGGAGAGTACCTTGCTCTCAACTTCGTAAATACACTCGTTTCCGATATGGGACTTGACGTAAAGGTTGAGCTTCGTGACGCTACGGGCTCCGATAAGGATTGCAAGCTCATCGACATCACAGGTGAGGGCGCAGGCGTGCTTATCGGTCATCACGGAGATACGCTTGACTCCATTCAGTATCTTGCTAACCTCGCGGCTAACAAGAAGGTTGACGGTGTAAAGCCCCCCTACGTAAAGATAACGGTTGATGCAGAGAACTATCGCGCAAAGAGAGAGGAAGCTCTCCGCACCTTTGCGAGAAGAATGGCAGACAGAGTTCTCCGCCAGAAGAAGAGCGTTATGCTCGAACCTATGAATCCTTATGAGAGAAGAATAATTCACTCCGAGATCCAGAACATCGCGGGTGTTTCCACAAACTCCATAGGATCGGAAAATAACAGAAAGATAGTAATTTTTCTTGAGGAAAAGTGATATAAGAGGTAACAAATATGGCACTTAACGTCTTATTGTTTGTTGTAGGTCTTGTTATGCTCATAAAGGGCGGAGACTGGTTCGTTGACAGTGCGTCGGGTATCGCTCGCCGCTTTCACTTGCCGGAGCTTTTGATTGGTGCAACCGTTGTTTCTATCGGTACAACATTACCCGAGGTCATGGTATCTGCGCAGGGAGCTATGGGCGGCAACGGAGGAATGGCATATGGTAACGCAATAGGCTCTATTATTTGTAACACTGCGCTTATTGCCGCGATCACCATAACGCTCAAGCCCTCTAAGGTTGACCGAAAGCCAATGATATTGCCTGTGTGCTTCTTCTTTGGCGCGGCAGCATTTTACGTACTCGTTGCTTATCTTACCGGTGAATTCTCAAGATGGGTCGGTGCCGTTTTGGTACTTGGATTCCTTGTGTATATGGTCGTTACCGTTCTTTCGATGAAAAAGCCTCAAGGCAAGCTGGTCGAGGGCGTTACCCTTGAATCCGATCCCGAGGATTTTGATGCAGATGCTGACGGAAAGCCCGATACCGAGATCGCAACGTGGAAGAACTATATAATTGAGCTTGTATGTGTTGTTGTTGGCGGCGCATTTATGATATATAAAGGCGGAGTTATCAGCTATATAGCTACAGCAATGCTTGCGGTGTTTGCGGTTTATTCAATATTTGCCATTAAGCGTATTGTAAAGCGCGAAGACGCTATATATATGCTTAAGGATATATTGTTTATCGTTGTTGGCGCGGCAGTTATCGCGGGAGGAGCAAATCTTCTTGTTGATAGCGGAACGGCAATTGCTGAGGAGCTGGGTGTTCCCCAAACCGTTATTGCGCTTACATTCGTTGCTTTGGGAACGTCGCTTCCCGAGCTTGTGACTGCAATTACGTCCTTGATCAAGGGGCACGGAGCGCTTTCTCTTGGAAACATTATAGGTGCAAACCTTTTCAATCTTGTACTTGTAAGCGGTGTTTCCACGCTGATTTCTCCTTTCCCCGTACCCTCGGAGTCTACTATCGCAGGACTTCCCGCATCGCTCGTTATGGACATACCTGTTATGCTTGGAGTAATGGGAATAATGATAGTTCCAACGCTTATCCGCGGAAAGCTTTCAAGATGGCAGGGAATAGTTCTGCTTGCGGTTTATGCGGCATTCTGCGTAATACAGTTTACAATGTAATATTTGACTGTTGACTAAAATAAAAAAATGGTTTATAATGTATTTAGCGTTATAAACCATTTTTATTTGTGAAAGAGAATATTATGAGATCTGTTAGAAGTATTTACAAAATAGGAATAGGGCCTTCAAGCTCCCATACTATGGGTCCTGCATTCGCGGCGCAGGAATTCTTAAGAAGATATCCGGATGCCGAGAAGGTCAAGGTGACTCTTTACGGATCGCTCGCCAAAACAGGTGAAGGACACGGAACGGACAGAGCCGTTCGCGACGTATTTAATGGAATTTGCTGCGACATAGTGTTTAACAGGGACGATAGCATAGAGCTGGAACACCCCAACACTATGGACATCGAGGCAGAGCTTTCGAACGGCGAGATCGTTAATATGCGCGCGTTGTCGATCGGCGGCGGAGAGATATCTATCGCGGGCGAGGGAAGAGTGGCGGTACGCGAGATTTATGCCGAAAAGAGCTTTACCGAGATCTCCGAGCTTTGCAAAAAGAGAAATATAAGACTTTCCGACTACGTTTTTGAGCACGAGGGCGATGGTTTCCGTGAGTTTCTGCTCGACGTGTGGCACGCAATGTCAAATTCCATTCGCGAGGGACTTATCCATACGGGCATACTTCCGGGCGGTCTTGAGCTTCAGAGAAAGGCGCAAAAGCTTTACAATCAAAGGCATATAGATGAAAGCCCGCAGACCAGGGAAAACAGAATAGTCTGTGCCTATGCCTTTGCGGTCAGTGAGCAGAATGCCGATTGCGGACGCATCGTAACGGCGCCGACCTGTGGTTCCTGCGGAGTCTTGCCTGCGGTTCTCAAGTATATGGAGGAGAAAAACTCGTTCTCCGAAAATGATATAGTCCGCGCGCTTGCGGTTGCAGGACTTATAGGCGACATAGTGGCGACCAATGCATCTATCAGCGGTGCGGAATGTGGCTGTCAGGCGGAGATAGGAACGGCTTGTTCTATGGCGGCTGCAGCACTTGCCGAGCTTTTCGGCATGGGTATAGATCAGATAGAGTATTCTGCGGAGATTGCGCTTGAGCATCATTTGGGTCTTACGTGCGACCCCGTTTGCGGTCTTGTTCAGATCCCCTGCATTGAGAGAAACGCAGTTGCGGCAATGAGAGCAATAAATGCTCTCTCTCTGGCGAACTTCTTGTCCGATAGCCGCAAAATATCTTTTGACCTTGTTGTTGAAACCATGCGACAGACGGGACTTGACCTCTCACACATCTATCGCGAGACCAGCGAGGGCGGCCTAGCAAAGCTATATAAAAAGCCTTGACAATAAAAAAGGCCTGCACAACCGTGCAGGTCTTTTTTTCTTATTTGCCAATGCCGTCATCGCATATCTGTCGCAGATTAGCTTCAATGGTTTCAAGACATGCGTAAAGAACCCTTCGGTCTTCGTCTGACAGGCCCTTTCCCGCCTCGGCAACCGCTATCTCGGCGCGCTGACGCACGAAAAGTGCAGCTTTTTTGCCCTCGGGGGTCAATATCAACTTTGCTCGATAGAAGTTGTCCTTGTAGCATTCGCGGCGCACAAGACCCTTTTGCTCCATTTCGTTGATGACGCGGGAAATGCCCGCCTTATCTCTGTCGCAAAGTTCGCCGAGTCTGGTTGCGGTTATGCCAAGAGGGTATCTTGACATAACGGAAAGATAAAGGGCATAGGAGCCGCGATATCCGCATTTTTCCATTTCTTCTTTTTCAAGCTTGAGTATATGTCTGTATATGCTTGATATGGCATATGAGAATTGTTCAAATCTTTGTACCATTGTCGTTCCTCTCAAAATTCAAACGTTGACGCGTCAACTTCACGTATCATTATACACTCAATGTCCAAAGAAGTCAAGCAAAAATCCAAATTTTGCAAATTATTCTGCCCTTGATGAAAGTAAAACGTAACGCTCTGCCGCCTTGGCATGACCGGATGCGGCGGCGATTCTGTAATAATACATAGCCTCGCGCTTATTCTTTATACCTGTACCGGCCCCCTCTTCACAGCAAAGTCCATAGCTATAAGCTGCGCCTGCATTACCCTTATCGGCGGCAAGCTTGAGCCATTTAACCGCTTCTGCATCGTTTTCCTCTGTTCCAACGCCGTGGCGCAGGCACCAGCCATAGCTATAGCAGGCGTCTATCATACCCAGCTCTGCCGCTGACCTATAACAGCTCGCGCTTGCGGCTTCATTCTTTTTGAGTAGTCCGTTTCCTTCAAAAAAGGCATCGCCCAATTTATACATGGCAATAGCCAGGTCCTTTGCCGAGGGGGAATTGTGACCGCCGTCAAAGGTGGCGTCCTCTCGCGAGAAGGGGCTTTCGTAATATGCTTTGAGGTCACCGCCGCTTATATGTATCTTGGTTATTTCTATTTTTGCGGGCGTATAGCCGTTTGCGGCGGAAAGAGAAATATATTCAAATGCGCGCAAGCGGTCGTCGGGCTCTCCGCTGCGGGCTATCATCATACCGTAGCGGTATTGTGCCTCGTTTTTAGCTTCACGGTACAAGGTCATTCCCTCGTAAAATCTTTCGGGGAAATCGTAGATCGACATCTGGGGCTCATTATTAGCGGTTACCGCTTTGTAATACCAGCTTTTCGCATCATCAAGACTTTTTGGAACCCCCAAGCCTTGCTCAGAGAATTTGCCCATCATCAGCATAGCGGGCATATACGCGTGGCGCGCCGCGCGTAAAAAATGAGTTCTTGCAGCAGGATATTCCGATCTCATTCCAACGCCTGCAAGTATTGCGCGGCCCGTGCGATAAAGGGCCTCGTAGTCGCCAAGCTCGCCTGCTTGCTTGTATGCGGCAATAGCCTTTGCGGCGTCCTTGTGCGCGCCCGTGCCTCGCTCATAACACTGTGCTATGGAGAGAAACAGACTTGCGTAGCTCTTAACCGACATAGGATCGGTGAGCGCGGTTTGCGCCGCTTCGGAATAGAGAGCAAAGGCTCTGTCATCGTCAACCTCTGTGCCAACGCCGTAATGAAGGCATTCTGCAAGCATATAGGTCGCGTTGGGGGAACCGAGATCGGTGCCTCTTGTAAACCACTCAACTGCGGCCGACTTATTTTGCTGTGTGCCAAGCCCTTTGAGGTGGCAAAGGCCCAATCTGTAGGCCGCGTCTGCGGCGTTTTCACCCTGAGCCTCGAAAGATGCCAGATAATGACTATATGCGTTTGCTCTGTTGCGAACGGCGCCCGCTCCCTCAAAGAAGCAGTTTGCCAGCTCGTATTCTGCGGGAGCATAGCCGCAACGCGCGGCGGATGAGAACATTCTGTATGCGGTGGCGGCATCTCTTTTGGTGCCTCTGCCGTCCATACTCATCTTGCCCGCCATATACTGTGCCGCGGCATGACCCTGCGATGCCGCCTTATTGTAGTATTTGAATGCAAGGCGGAAGTTCTGCTCGGTTCCAACACCCGTGTCATAGCATGAGGCGAGATTGAAAAGAGCTATGGAATTATTCTGCTCTGCGGCGCTCTTGAAGCATTCAAAAGCCGCAGATTCATTTTGCTCACAGCCGTCGCCGGAAAGATAGCAAAGACCGAGGCGGCATTTTGCGTTTGTGCTGCCAAGCTCGCAAGCTTTTTTGAATATTTCAACGGCACGCGCTTTGTCTTGCTCAACGCCGTGTCCGTACAGATAACAACCGCCAAGATTGTTTGCGCAGCCTGCGTGGCCAAGCTCCATGCCCTTTTCATATAGGTTAAAGGCGTATTCGTAATTTACGTCGCAGCCCTGCCCGAATTCATAGCACATAGCCATAGCGCAAATACAGTTTGGATCAAAGACTTCGGCGCCTCGCGCAAAGCTCTGAATGGCGAAAAGCTCATCCTTTTCGCAGCCAAATCCCGTGCTGTAGCACAAGCCCTTATTGTAATGTCCGTCCGCAAGGCCGAGGTCTGCGGCGCCGCAATAGCAGTCAAATGCGAGAGCGGGATTGTAAAGCGCGTATTTTTTGTTGGAATATATCTGGCCGAGATGCAGCCATGCGGGAGCATAGCCGCCCTGAGCGGCCTGCAGTAATAGCTTTACGCCGGTGGAAAGGTCGGTCTTGCCCGTTTTCATAAGCGAAACGGTGTCATGGTACAGGGCCTCGGCATCTGTCTTTTCGCGCTCCGCCTCGTCCTCTGCCGTATCGGGAGCTTCATCGGGGAGAGAAAGACTGCTCAGGTCAAGCGCGCCCTCACCCTCCTCAATGTCTTCGCCGTCATCGTTTTGCTGATTTGGCGCGGGAGAAAGGGAGGAAACAGAATCGTTTTCAAGCTGGCCGAGGTCGAGCCGAGGCTCTGTGGCGAGCTCATTGAGATCTTTGTCAGCTTGCTCGTCCATAACGGAACCGGCTATATCAAGAGAATTTTTGTCAAGCATTTTAATACTCCGTTTTACGTATTTGATGTGCGAGCTTTGGCATATAAGCCGATTTTATGTCTTTTGGGCAACATAACGTGTCACCAACAATGCAAAATGGCGTACTTTCCAAAGAAAATTTGAAAAACCCCTTTAATTTTTGCGAAATATGTATTATAATATATATGAACAGGGGTGCTTTATTTAATTATACAACACGCGTGCCCCAAATTCAAGTAAATTTTGAAATTTATTGTAGCGATACATAAATCGGAGGTATTATGAAGGAAAAGTACACAATATCCATAGCGGACGTTACGCTTAACGTTATTGCGGACGGCAACAGAGAGCAGATCGAAAGAATAGTTGGCATTATCGACAGAAGAATGAGAGAGATTTTGCTCAAGAGCCCTCAGTGCCCCAAAACGCAGGCGGCATTGCTTATTGCACTTGATCTCTGCGCTGACAAAATGGAAGCAAAGGCAGAGGTAGAGGCTCTGCGCGAGCAGCTTGCGGCAGAAAGTGAAGCAACGAAGAGCGCAAAGGATAGCTGTGACCGCGCGCAGTCCATAAACCTCAAGCTTGAATCGGAAAAGGCAGATCTTATTGCAGAGAATGCTAAATTGCGCGCTATTATTGAAAATGCAAAAAAGAACAACACCATTCCCGCAGAGGAGCTTGAAACGGTTGAGCAGCTTACAATAGATGATGTTCAATCCGAGGAAAAGCCCGCAGAAGAGCCCAAGAAGGACAACTCGAGAAGTCGCGTTGGCTCCATGTTCGACCTTCTTACCTTCAGCGACATCTGATGGGGACAAATAAAACAAAAAAGCTGCCTGAGCTTTTGAGCCCCGCGGGCTCAATGGATGCTTTCAAGGCGGCAATAGACGGCGGAGCCGATGCGATATATATCGGCGGCTCCGCTTTTAACGCGCGCATTAACGCCAAAAATTTTGATGCACAAGAGCTTTGTGAGGCTGTCAAGCTGGCGCATACATACGGTGTCAAGGTTTATCAGACAATAAATACCATGATATACGACCGCGAGCTTGATGAGCTTTTGCGCTCTGCAGAGGCATCTGCAATCGCGGGAGTTGACGCATTTATCGTTTCCGACGTCGGTGCGGCAAGACTTTTAAGACAAAGACTTCCCGAAATGGCGCTTCACGCCAGTACGCAAATGAGCGTGCATAATTCTGCGGGAGTCGAAAAGCTTTTGGAGCTTGGCTTTTCAAGAGTGGTTCCCGCGCGAGAGCTTTCGCGCGAGGATATTGCCAAAATGGTTCGCAACAGCGGAATGGAGATAGAGATATTTGTGCATGGAGCGCTGTGTGTCAGCCATTCAGGTCAATGCCTGTTCTCGTCCTTGGTGGGCGGAAGAAGCGGAAACCGAGGCTTGTGCGCTCAGCCCTGTCGTCTGCCATACGGCTGCGGAGATAAAAGCTGTGAAAAATATCCCTTGTCGCTAAAGGATCTGTCGCTGGCATCTTACGTGAATGAAATAATAGACAGTGGAGTTGCCTCGCTCAAAATTGAGGGAAGAATGAAATCTCCCGAGTACGTTGGCGGAGTAACTAGAGTTTGGAGAAGACTGCTTGATGAGGGCAGAGATGCCTCGGGAGTGGAGCTGCGCGAGCTGGCGGAGCTGTTTTCGCGCGGTGGATTTACCGACGGATATTACACAAAGACCGTTGGCCGCTCAATGCTCGGCATCAGAAGCGAGAGCGACAAGCAGGCTTCCCGCGATATTGCCAAGTTTAACAAGATAACGAGAAAGGTCCCCATCAATATGGCGGTCAAGCTTTCGGCAGATCAAGCCGCAAGTCTTATGCTGACGCATGGGGAGAGAAGCGTGACTGTTTTTGGTGACGTTGCAAGTGCGGCTATCAATGCGCCGCTTGACAAGAATACCGTGGTGCGCTGTATGTCAAAGCTCGGCGACACTCCCTTTGAGGCAGCAAGCGTGGATGTAAATATTGATGGCAACGTGATGATGCCGATATCGGCACTTAACGCCCTGCGCAGGCAGGGAGCGGCGGAGCTTTTTGAAAAAATAAGCCAAGTAAGCGAGGCGAAAATTGGAGAAGCAGACTTTGCAAAATGCAACATGATGCCGCATAGGGCCAATATTGCGAGATTTTACAGAGCAGAGCAGATAACCGAGGGAGCAAAGGACTTTTTCGATGCAATATTGTTGCCATTGGAGCAATACGTGAACTGCTTTGATGTGGCAAACGGTTTCTTTATGCCTCCCGTTATACTTGACGGTGAATGGGATCAAATGCAGTCGCTTTTGAAAAAGGCGGCGCAAGCATCGCCCAAATATGCAGTTGCCGCAAATATCGGGCAGTTGGAAACGTTGAAATGTAGCTTTCCCGATACGAAAATAATCGCAGATTTCAGATTCAACGTAGCCAATGGTCAAACGGCGGCTTATTTTGAGGGTCAGGGCGTGGACAGCTTCGTTTTATCACCCGAGCTGACTCTGCCGCAGATGCGCGACGTTAGCGGTTCAAAGTCGGCGATAGTGTATGGAAGAATACCGCTGATGACATTGGAAAAGTGTGCCATCAAAGAGCTTTACGGCGACAAAAAGGCATGTGCGGTATGCGCGGAAAACCAAGCGAAGATGACGGACAGGCGCGGAGTAACCTTCTCGATATTGCGCGAGTGGCAGCATCGGAACGTGGTATACAACAGCTTGCCAACGGGCATGTCGGACAAGCTTTCCGAGCTTGAGCGCGCAGGTATAGTGAACAGACACTTTATTTTTACGGTTGAAAGCGCAGATGAAGTTGACGGCGTTATCAAGGCTTACCAAAAAGGGCAGGCACTTGACTGCAAGGTCAGAAGAATATAAGATTACCCGACCTCATTTTATTGAGGTCGGGCTTTTTTATTGATATCTGTTTGCCAAGAGATTGTGTTGTACGGCAAGTGCATCCCAGGTTTCGCGGTTTACGCGCCCCGTTGGCGCAATTCCGTTTTTATCCTGGAAAAGTGTGACTAGTCGGGCGGTAGGCTCATCATAGGTTCCCGAGGGAGTGTACGGGCCAAAGGTGTATAGCTGTTCAAGCTCGCCGAGTACGTATTGCACCGCATCCACAATAAAGCCTGTGTCGCCCTCGTTCAGCGCGTAATCAAGGGGCAATCGTGGAAAAATCTCAAGCTTTGCGGGCGGAGAGTTTTGCGCTATGGATTCTTCATAGCGCCGTTTGAGCAGCTCCCACGTGGTGCGGTCAACGCGGCCTGTGGGAGAGAGCCCGTTTTGCTTTTGAAAGGCGACAAGGGCGCGCTCGGTTTCGGCATCCCATATCCCGTCTATGGGAACGGGATTTATAGCTTCATCGTGATAAGAGAGCTGTCTTAGGTATCTTTGCAGGTTAGTTGTGGCTTCGCGTTCAAAAATGTTGCTGTTCATATATCCTCCGATATCAGCCGCCGGTCGTGCCGGGGAATTGTCCGTCATTCAGTCGGTTGCCGTTGTAAAGGTCGCTATATAGGCCGGTTATCTGATTCCAGACCACAGGGCCGACTATTCCGCTTGCGGGCAAGCCATAAAGATTTTGGAAAGCTATAACGGCGGCATTGGTGCTGGACCCAAAATATCCCGTTGGAGAAACAGAGGGGATCTCGGGATAAAACATAGAGATATAGTTCAGGTATTCTTGCAATAATCTAACCGAATCGGATTCGGCTCCAACTCGCAAAAATACGCCGGGAAAAGGAACCGTGTTACCCTCGATATATTGCAGGGGAATGGTTGAAACTATGCCGAGATAGGCATCGTATATGGCGTTCCAGGTCTCCTCTCCTACCACGCCGTCGGGTTCAAGACCGAAAGTGCGCTGTGCCGCTCTTACGGCGTTTGTGGTATCCGATCCAAACACCCCGTCAATGCTTGTTGGCGGAATGTCACTGTAGAATGCAGAAAGGTAGTCAAGATAATATTGCAGGCTCGTAACTCCGAGGTTGCGGTCGCCCTCTCTTAATACCTCGGGGAATTGCTTGGTTACTTCTTCAAGACTTATGCCCTCGGAGTTAAGGTCGTTGAGGCGCTTTACGCTGTTGTATATTCTCTGTATGGTGTACCAGGTAGACCTTCCAACAATGCCGTCCGGCGCGAGATCAAAGGCGCGCTGAAATTCCTTTACAGCCTCCTCGGTGTCATAAGAGAACACGCCGAAGGGAGGACTGATCTTTGGAATTGCGGAAAAATTGTCGGATATGCGGTTGAGGCGTATTTGCAGAGTGCGCACGTCGTCCCCCGTGCTGCCAAGCGAGAGAGGGAAGGTAGGAACGCTTGCCGATACGTTGCCTATAGGAGCGTTGTTAACTATGTCAATATTGTTGCCGTAATAATATTGCAGTATTTCATATGGGGAAAGCCCCTGATTTGCCAGATCAAGACTGCCCCATTGGGAAAGACCGTTGCAGGTCACCTCAATACCGTCACAGTAGGCCGCGTAAAGAGGTTCTACCGAGCCGCGCCGAACGATATAGTCGCCCAAAAGCTCGCGCGTGATATTCTGAACGTTTTCAAAAATATCGCGCCCGTTTACAAAGGATTGGTCTATGGCTATGGAGTTGGTGATGTCGAAATCATAGCCTCGGGAGCGGTAGTATTCGGTGTAAATGCGGTTGAGCGCAAAGGACATCTGTGCATAAACGTTGGCGCGGAGAGCGCTTTCAGGCCAGGTGGGATATACCTCGCTGGAAGCAACGTTTGCTATGTAGTCGGCAAAGGGGAGGGTGATGTTTTGTGCATCGGAATCGGGAGGCCCGAGATGCACCGTTATAAATTCGGGGATTATGGGAGTTGTGGGCATATCAATCCTCCTTGTCTGTTGATTCAAGGAATGGGTTTTCCATCTCAATAACTATGTCGGAGCGCGGGTCAAATCTGTCTGCAACTCCGTTTTCGGGGAGTGGGATCATATCAACGTTTTGTATCGCCGTTATGCCCTCAAAAACGGGAACGTTTACGTATGTCCTTATGTGATATCCGTCGGCGGCAACGGTGAGGGTATAGGTGGAATAGCTTTTTCCGTTTCCCGGCGACGTAGAAAGCTCGCGGGGCGGAGCGGGTAGCGATATCTTTGGAGTCAGACCTGTAGCATCGGTAGTATAAGTACCTATAACGTCGCCGTTGCCCTCCTGCTCTTTTGGAAGAAAATTCTGAACGTAAACGGTGGCGTTCCCAATAGGTATGGCGCCCCGCGCGGTAGTCACTCGGACTATCATATATCCATAGCCCTGTGTGTTGTCTGTATTCATATTCAAAGCCTCCGTTTTTTGTTTATCGCTATCAATCTATGCGCGCATAGTGCAAAAGGTTAAGTCAATAAGGATGAAAAGAGTGGGTTGAAATTTTTTCAAAAATACTATTGACAAGGGCACAAAAAAGTGTTATAATAACTCTACTTGTGAAATCACTGCCAAATAACAGTGAAATAATTTTGTGAGGTAAAAAGAAATGAAAGAAGCAATCCAGCCTAAGTACGTTGAGTGTGTGATCAAGTGCGCATGCGGTGAAACCGTTGTAACCAAGTCCACTAAGGGCTCTGAGATCAGAGTTGAAGTTTGTTCCAAGTGCCACCCCTTCTTTACGGGTAAGCAGAAGTTCGTTGATGCGGGCGGCCGCGTTGACAAGTTCAAGAAGAGACTTGAGGGACTTAACAAGTAATCTTTGTACAAAGGATACGATAAAAGGAAGACTTTTGGGGGTCTTCCTTTTGTTTTACTATACCAAATGGCGTTTTTGCTCGTAGCGGTTGACTTTGGCGGGCGGCGGTGGTATAATCAAGGTATGTAACAGAGCATACTATTATAGATAAATTTGTTTTGAATTTTACAAACGTCAGAGGTAATATGAACTTAAACGAAAAAGAAAAAATAAAGGCTCGCGCTATATTGGTGGGTATAGTTACCGACAAGGCGCAGGCTGAAGAGGTTGAAAAATCCCTTGTCGAGCTTTCTTTGCTACTCGATACGGCGGGTGGAGAGACCTTTGCAAAGGTGATACAAAATAAAAGTACGCTTGATCCTCGCACGCTTATCGGAAGCGGTAAGGTTCAAGAGATAAGAGAGCTTTGCGAGAATAACGAGATAGGTCTTGTAATCTTTGATATGGAGCTTTCTCCTGCGCAGATAAGGAATCTTGAGGAAGACATCGGCAACGGAGTTAATGTTATAGACCGCTCCATGCTTATTCTTGATATTTTTGCGCTTCACGCTACAAGCGGAGAGGGTAAACTTCAGGTAGAGCTGGCTCAGCTTAAATACACCGCGCCCCGACTTATCGGTAAGGGAACCGAGCTTTCAAGACTCGGTGGCGGTATCGGTACCAGAGGCCCCGGCGAATCCAAGCTTGAAAGCGATAGAAGACACTTAAAGCGCCGCATAGTTGCGCTTGAGGAGGAGCTTGAAGCACTTTCGGCAACGCGTAGGACTATGAGAGCGCAGAGGGACAGGAGCGGACTTAAGAAGATAGCTATCGTTGGATACACTAATGCGGGTAAATCCACGCTGCTTAACTATTTAACGGATGCAGGCATACTTGCGGAGGACAAGCTTTTTGCAACGCTTGACCCCACAACGAGAAAATTCACTTTGCCGGGCGGCGAAACCGTTTTGCTTACCGACACGGTAGGCTTTATCAGAAAGCTTCCGCACCATCTTGTAAATGCTTTTCGCTCAACTCTTGACGAGGCGGTTTGCGCCGATATAGTTATGATATTGACCGATGCCTCCGACCCCGAGTGGCAGGCACAGCTCGAATGCACGGAGCAGACTCTGGCAGAGCTTGGAGCAGAGGACAAACCCACGCTTTACGTCTTTAACAAGTGCGATAAAATAGAAGGCGAGCTTTTTGTGGACAGAACTCCCGAGCGCCGTCATACCGTTTGTATATCGGCAAAGACGGGTATGGGCTGTGACGAACTTGCGGAAAAGCTTGAGGAGATGGTACACGAGGGCAAGAGCCGCGTGACCTTCAGAATACCCAACACCGAGCAAAGAGCGCTTAACGTTCTTTATAAGGACGCTACTGTGGAGGACGTGGAGTACGGTGACGAATTTGTTACCGTTGTGGCAACCGTGGATGCAAAGGTGCGCGGAATGCTCAGGAAATACGATACCGAGGCAGACACAAAAGACGACGAGGAGTATTGATATGTCAAACGAAATAAAGCCTCAGCTCTATACCACGCTTGCGGGCGAGGGCTTTGATAGCTTTGAGGAGCGCAAATCGGAGTTTATCGGTTACGCCAAGCACGTTACGAGTGAGCAAGAGGCGCAGGCCGTCGTAAAGCAAAAGAAAAAGGAGTTTTACGATGCAACGCATAATTGCTGGGCATACGTTTTAGGTGACGGAACGGTTGCCAGATATTCAGATGACGGCGAGCCGCAGGGAACTGCGGGAATGCCTATACTTGACGTTATCCGAAAAAGCGGAGTTACCGACGCGGTAGTCGTGGTTACAAGATATTTCGGCGGAATATTGCTGGGAGCAGGCGGACTTGTGCGCGCATATTCGCACGGTGCATCTATCGCGCTGTCTGCGGCGAAAATAGTTACTTATGAAAAATATGCCGAACTAAAGCTTTGTTGCTCATATTCGGATTACCAAAAATATGCGGTTATTCTGCCAACGTTCAACGCGATCATAGATGAAACGGATTTTACGGATAAGGTCACGGTGCGCTTTGCGATAAAGGAAACGGCGGCCCGGGCGCTCAATGAAAAAATAACCGAGATGAGCGGCGGGCGCGATACCTGCGAGCGCGTTGGCGAAAGATTTGATTATAGGTGAGATATGACTGAGAAGATTTTTGATTCGCACGCGCACTATTTTGATAAAAGCTTTTCGGAGCTTGAGGGCGGTGCTCACGGCCTGCTTGGTAGCGAGGAGTTTGGAAATACGGTTTGCGGCGTAGTCAACGTTGCAACAAGCCCTTACAATGCCGAGGAGTGTCTTGCACAATGCGCGAAATACGATTTTATGTATGCCGCGGTTGGAATTCATCCAAGCGATGCTCAAACGGTTTGCGAGCTTTCTCCCCAAGAGGAGCTGGACCGCTTGAGATGCATCATCGGCGACCGGGAGCAGGCGAGGGGCAACAAAATAGTTGCTATCGGAGAGATAGGCTTTGACTATTATTGGCAGCCCGTTGACCGCGAGCTGCAAAGGGTGTATTTTGATGAGCAGATGAGGCTTGCAAAAGAGTTGGATTTGCCGGTTATCATACATGACAGAGAGGCGCATGCAGATACCTTTGATATGATAAAGGCACACTCCAAAGTTGTTGGAGTTCTTCATAGCTGTTCGATGAGTGCCGAGATGGTGCGAGAGATAGTAAAGCTTGGATGGTACGTGTCTTTTTCGGGGCCTTTAACTTATAAAAACGCGCAAAGGGTGAGGGAGGCTTGTGCCGTTGTGCCGCTTGATAGGCTGCTGGTTGAAACTGATGCTCCTTATCTGTCCCCCGTGCCGCACAGAGGCAAAATAAATAACTCCATTTACATGCAAAGTACCGTTGCTGAGATGGCTCGCATACACGGCAAGGATGATGACGAAATGGCACGAATAACGGCGAACAATGCCCGCGTTTTGTTCAGAATATAAAAAAACTAAGGTGAATTTTGTTCATAATTCCAAAATATTGAGCTGCCTCTTGACAAGGGGCGGCTTTTTGTGTAAAATTATAACACAAAAAAGGGAAAGGAAGTAAGAATATGCCAACTTTAACTACCTATAAGATGAAGACTAAGGGTAAGAACCTTTATCTGCGCGTTGTAAAGGGTCATTTTGCGACGGGCCGCAGTCATTCAAACTATTTTATTGACGTAACCATGCAAAAGTCCCGCGTTTCCGAGGCAGAAGCAGTTGCAAAGGAGCTTGTGCAGTTTTATAACAGAAGTACCATGATAGATACTATATTGTGCCTTGACGAGATGCAGGTGGTTGGTGCCTTTTTTGCAAAGGAGCTTGTGCGCGGCGATTTTATGAATATGAACGCTCACCAGACGGTGTACGTTGTAACTCCCGAGCAGACAAACGGAAATCAGCTGATATTCAGAGATAGCGTTGCTCCTATGATACAGGGCAAGCACGTGCTGATCTTGGCGGCTTCCGTTAACACGGGATATACTGCAAAGGCGGCGGCAGAGGCCATCAGCTATTACGGCGGTCACGTTGTGGGAATTGCCGCTATATTCGCAACCACGGAGGAGTGCATGGGACACCCTGTTTGCTCTGTATTCGATCCGCACGATATAGAGGATTATCAGATACAACCCTCACACATCTGTCCTTTGTGCCGCAACGGACAAAAGATAGATGCTTTGGTAAACAGCTTCGGTTTTTCAAAGCTTTAACTGTAAAAGGAGAGCGCTATGGTGCTCTCCTTTTTTGCGCAAATTGGAACTTCCTTTACAAAGCAAGGGGAAAGCGCGCCAAAATTGTGATAGTTGCACAAATTTTTGGGGGCAACTTCTACAATCAGAGCAGAAAAAAATGGTTTTGAATTATTGAAAAATGTATAGAAATAATGTATAATATTAATAGTGCATATTTTCAAAACTTTATTTTAGAGTACATATAAGCACATATAAAGAAAGGGACTCGCGAAATATTGCGGGTTTAAGGAACACTACAATGGCTCAGTATACCACAAAACAGATCAGAAATATCGTTCTGGCCGGACACGGCGGAAGCGGTAAGACCTCTTTGGCAGAGGCTATGCTTTATCTCAGCGGCGGAACAGACCGCTTGGGTAACGTTACGGACGGTAACACCGTTTGTGACTATGATGCAGAGGAGCAGGCGAGAAAGTTTTCTCTGTCCGCATCTGTTGCTCACATATTCTGGAAGGACGTAAAAATTAACGTAATAGACACTCCCGGATATCTCGACTTTGAAGGCGAGGTATATCAGGGTATTCGCGTTGCTGATTCTTGCGTTATCTGCGTAGACGGTAAGGCGGGCCTTGAGGTTGGAACAGAGCTTGCTTGGAACAAGGCTGTTGAAGCAGGCATTCCCAAGGCGTTCTTTATCAACAAGTGTGACAACGTTGACGCTCATTTTGACAATACGTTTAATCAGCTCCATGAAAAGTTTGGAACATCTATCTGCCCCGTTTGCATTCCCGTAAGAGAAGACAAGCAGATCACCGTTGTAGATCTTATTGATATGCAGGCATACGTTTATGATGCACAGGGTAAGAGATCTTCCGTTCCTATGACCGCGGCGCTCGAATCTGAGGCTGCTAAGTATAAGGACGTTCTCAATGAGGCGCTTGCAGGTACCTCTGAGGAGCTTATGGAGAAGTTCTTTGAGGGTGAGGAGTTCACCAAGGAGGAGGCTATGGAAGCGCTCCATCAGGGTATTATTGACGGCTCCATAACCCCCGTATATTGCGGCGCGGCTACAAAACTTTGGGGTACTATGGCTGTTATGGATTCCATCGCAGGCTCCTTCCCCAGACATACGGCAAAGGGCAAAGAGAAGTATGAGGACGGCGCGGCAGCTGATATTTCGGCTGACGGCGCACCCGCTATCTTTGTATTCAAGACCGTTGCTGACCCGTTCGTTGGAAAGATGTCCTTCTTCAAGGTCATGAATGGTAGCATCAAGAGAGATCTCGCTCTCAAGAACTCCAGAAGCGGCTCTGATGAGAAGCTGGCACATATCTATATTATGAAGGGCAACAAGCAGGTTGAGGTTGATGAGCTTGCTTGCGGCGATATCGGTATGGTGCCTAAGCTCACTGATACAAATACAAACGATACCCTCTCCGCAGCTGGTAACGTTACCTACAAAAAGGTAACTTACCCCACCTCTTACTATTGCAGAGCTATGTATCCTCTCACCGCAAAGGACGAGAGCAAGATATCTCAGGCTATCGCAAGAATGACTGAGGAAGACAGAACTCTCCGTTATGAGAACAACCCCGAGACCAGCCAGCAGCTCATCTACGCTATGGGCGATATGCACCTCTCCATTCTCGCGGCTAACCTCAAGAATCGCTTTGGCGTTAACATCAGATATGAGATCCCCAGAATCCCCTATAGAGAGAAGATAACAAAGACTGTTGACGTTGAAGGTAAGCATAAGAAGCAGAACGGCGGATCGGGTCAGTTCGGTCACGTTTGGATCAAGTTCTCTCCCTCCGAGGAAGAAGGACTCACCTTTACCGTTTCCGTTGTTGGCGGTGTTGTTCCCAAGAACTTCAACCCCCCAGTTGAAAAGGGACTTCAGGATTCAATGCTCAAGGGTGCTTACGGCTATCCAATGACCAGACTTGCGGCTGACCTC
>JAFQLG010000026.1 GCA_017414605.1 Clostridia bacterium | reverse complement strand
GCGAGGGTGAAATAATAATTCGCCTTTGTGTTATGAACACGGGTGCGCTCGAACGCGAGGGCAAATCCTTTATGCGCCTCTGGCTACCCGACCAGACTCCCGAAACCGTTGCCAAGGCACTCGCTGAAATGAAGAGCGAGAACGAATACCAGAATCTCGCCGACGAGGGCTTTGCGAGAACCTATATAGATTGGCTTTACGGTGTTAACCTCACACGCTATGCTACGCTGAAAACGGGCATGCTCCTACGCGTTGGCCGCGTTATAGTTCCCATTGTCCGCGCTATATACGACAGAGATATGGCTATCCGCAACTTCGTTCCCGACGTATACTTTGCCGTTGTGTCAAAGGAAAAGACGGATGGCGAGGAGGTTGAGCTTGTCAGCCGCGAAAAGTTTGACAAGGACAAAAAGGCGGCCGCGGAGGCGCTTTGCCAAAAGTACAATCAGAGCCGCGCATACGTGGTTTCCAAAAAGACCAAAAAGGAAACGCTCAATCCCGGAAAGCTCTATTCTCTTTCCAAGCTGCAGAACGTTCTGGGTAAGAAATATAAGATGTCTATGGCGGACAGCCTTGCAATAGTACAGAAGCTTTATGAGGAGGGTTATCTGACCTATCCCCGTACCAACTCCGAATACCTTGCCACAAATGAAAAGGACAAAATAAAAAAGATACTCTATAATATCAAAAACATCGGATATCCCGTTGAATTCAAGGATAAAAAGAGCATTTTTGACGATTCAAAGATAGAAAGTCACTCGGCGTTGACTCCCACATATAAGATTCCCAAAAAGGAGCATCTGTCGGAGCGCGAAATGCAGGTCTATCAAACCGTTTTCCGCCGCTTTGTCGCAGTTTTCTGCTCCGAGGACTGTATTGCCGAAAAGACAGAAATGGTTATCGACGTTGGTGGCTACGAGCAGTTTACACTCAAAGGTATTTCCATTCTCCAAAAGGGCTTTTTGCGCTTTGATGAGTCGGACAGAAAGGACAAGATACTTCCCTCTCTCTCGGAGGGTGACGAGGTCAATATCAGCTTCAAGCCCATAGAAAAGCAGACCAATCCTCCAAAGCATTACACTATAGAAACGCTTAACAATTATCTCAAAAATCCCTTCAAAGAGGACAAGGCGGCGCTTGCCGAAAAGGCGGCTCAGGCTGCCGAATCGGGCGAGGAACTTGAAAACGACGAGGAGGATTACAAGGCTATTTTTGAAGGTCTTGAGCTTGGAACCGAGGCAACGCGCACGGGTATTATCGACAACGCGCGTAAATCGGGTTACATTGAGCTTAAGAAGGACGTTTACTATATTCTTCCCGCGGGCGAATATCTCATTGAGCAGCTGATGCAAATGAATATTTCGATGGACAAATACAAGACCAGCGTTCTTGGTCAAGCGCTCAAAAAGGTATATCGCAACGACATGATGATCTCAGATGCGGTTGGTATCGCCTGTAGTGAGATATCCGAGGTGTTTAAGAGAAAGGACGAGCCTATTGACACCGACACTAACACCGGATTTTACGGCGATCTTGTCGGTCCCTGCCCCGTTTGCGGAAAAAACGTTGTCAAGGGGCGTTACGGTTACGGTTGCCTTGGCTACAAGGAGGGCTGCAAGTTCAAGCTGAACAGTTTTATTTGCAAGCGCCCGATATCCATCTCAAACGCAAGATTGATACTTACCGAAGGTCGAAGTGCCGAAATAAAGGGCTTTATCTCCAAGGCCGGCAAGCCCTTTGACGCTTATCTCAAGCTTGAGGGCGACAAGGTAGTATTTGAATTCAAAAAATGAAAAAAGGACGAGTTGTTCTCGTCCTTTTATATTTACGTTATGTCTATTTCCCAATTGGAGTCATTGGGATATATCACGCCAAACTCGCAATCAACTCGCCAGCCCGGATCCTTTTTCACACCGTGCAGCCAATCCTCTTTTTCTCCGCAAAAGTAGATCTTTATAAATTTGTGGCCTGCAAAAGCTTTATTTCCTATGCTTTTAATGGTGGCTGAAAAGGCGATGGACTCAAGATCGGCGTTTGCAAACGCCCGATCTCCGATTGCAATTACGGGCTTGCCCTCGTGGGTTTCGGGCAAAACGACATTTTTATCCGTGCAGGTTCCCATTCCAACAACAACGTATCCGTTTTCTTCTTGGTTCAGAGCATATTCAAGCCCTTGGCTCTTTTCGGCTTTTGAATAATCAAACTTGCCATCGGTTTCGCTGTCACTTTCCGTTTCGCTCCCCTCGGTTCCCTCGGTGTTGGCGGGCGTTTGCTCGGGTATTTGCGAATCACGGTACTTAATGAACCCAACTATGAGAGCAGAAAGAACAGCCGCCGCAACTAACGTAATAACAACGATACTTAATATTCTTTTCGTCATTTAACAGTCTCCCAGAGCGCCGAATCGGCAAGCGCCGTTACGTTACAGCGCGAGCGCTCACGATGCTCGTCATCCCATATTATTTCCCCTATAGAATCGGCTCTCACAAAGCCGCCAAGAGGATTTTTGACACTTATGATATTTCCCTTTACGTCTGCCTCTACCTCGCTGTTTTCAAAACAAAGGTCGGTATCCTCCATAGTGCAATTTTCAAGCACAAGTCCTCTGCAATAGCAAAAGGGCTGAGTTCCCGTTATTTTGCAGTTGACAAGTCTCAAATTCTCGGAATACCACGCAAGGTATTCTCCTTCGATAACGCTATCGTAAACCGTAACGTTTTTTGCATGCCAGAAAGCGTCCTTGGTCTTGAAAATACAGTTTCTTATCTCGGCGTTTTCTATGTACTGAAAGGAATATTTGCCCGTCATATCAAGGCTTTCAACAGTCATATCGCGACACTCGAAAAAGGGGTACTGCGACACAAGCTTGCAGCCGTTTATTACTATGCCGTCAACCTTCCAGCAAAATTCCTCTGAGCATATATCGCAGTTTTCAAGAGTGATTCCTTGGCACTCGCGCAATGCCTTGATGCCGTGAAGTCTGCTATCCTTTATAACAACGTCGTTATCGTACCAAAGCGCCGCGCGGCAGTTCTCGGTCATAGTAACGTTCGTAACCGTTGCATCGTCAACGTGCCAAAAAGGATATCTCAAATTGAAACGGCAGCCTTCAACAACTATGTTTTTGCTTTCCTTGAGCGCGGATTCGCCGTCTGCGGGGCCGTCAAAAACACAGTTTTCAACTTTGCTGTCGCGAATACCGTAAAGTGCTCTTTCTTCATCGTAAGTCTTATTGCTATAAATCATCTTTACTTTATGGGGCAAAATCTGCGCCCGTTTTTATAACCTCTATCAGAAATCTCTTCTGCCCTCTATGGCGCGGAACAGAGTCACCTCGTCCGCATACTCAAGGTCAGAGCCCATAGGAACACCGTATGCAAGTCTTGTAACCTTGATGCCAAGTGGCTTTAACAGTCTTGCTATGTACATAGCCGTTGCCTCGCCCTCAACGGTTGGGTTGGTGGCAACTATGACCTCGTCTATCTCTCCCTCACCAATTCTCGCGAGCAGCTCCTTTATCTTGAGCTTATCGGGAGTAATGCCGTTCATGGGGGAAATAACGCCATGCAGCACGTGATACTGCCCCTTGTATTCCCTCACCTTTTCCATAGAAATAACAACGCGGGGATCGGATACTACACAGACCACGCTTCTATCTCTCTGCTCATCGGCACAAATGGGACAAATATCTCTGTCCGTTATATTCTGACACACGGGGCAAAGGTGTATATTCTGCTTTGCCTCAAGAATAGCGCGCGCAAAGTCCTCTGCCTCCTCATCCGTCATATCAAGAACGGAAAAAGCCATTTTCATAGCATTCTTTTTCCCGATTCCCTCAAGTCTGCCAAACTGCTCGGCAAGTCTTTGCAAGGACTCAATGTACTCTGCCATCTCAGAACATTCCGGGCATATTCATACCCTTGGTTATCTTGCTCATTTCCTCATTGTTGGTATTTTCAACGCGCTTGATCGCCTCGTTGACTGCCGCAGTAAGTATATCGCAAAGAGTTTCAACGTCATCGGGATCAACTATCTCGGGCTGGATATCGATGGAGAGGATCTCCTTTTGTCCATTGATCTTAACGGTGACAACACCGCCGCCTGCCTTTACCTCGTATTCACGGGCATCCAGCTCT
>JAFQLG010000025.1 GCA_017414605.1 Clostridia bacterium | reverse complement strand
GAAGATCATAAAGAATGCGATAAAATGGGCATGCCCCACAAAGAAGAACGTGGAGATCCCTTGTCCCCACTTCATGGCGCTTGAGCAGTAATATAAAAAAGACCGAACCTTGCGGTTCGGTCTTTTTATTTGTTTGAATTATTCCTCGTCCTCGTCAACGATGGAGCCGATCTCACAGCCGCATGCGGGGCAGATGAGGTTTTCGCAGTCCATATCCTCGTCAAAGCAAACGGTTTCGCCGCAGGAGGGGCAGATTATCTCGTAATAATCCTCGCAGTCACACTCTTCGCAGGTACCGCAGATCTCACACGCGTCGCAATCTCCGTCGCAATCGCACTCGTCGCAATCACCGTCGCAACCGCAGTCGCAGTCGCACTCGTCGTCGTAGTCATCGTCGTCGATGAGAACCTGCTCAACGTCGCCGAGATCCTCGTCAAGCTCCTCGCAGTAATCTGCAAGGTCTGCGATATCGCATTCGATATCGTCAATTTCCTTTGCCATATCGTCGCAAAGGTCTATAAGCGCCTTGATTATCTTTGCCTCAGCGCTGTCCTTCTTGTCAAGCTCAAGACCCTCGCAAAGGCCCTTTATGTAAGCAGTCTTTTCGGTAAGTGTCATTTTTTAATCCTCTCTTTCTTAATATAAAGACAAAACGGGAGAAGCTGTATATCTCCCGTTTTTGTTTAATGATCGTAAATTATGCGCGGGAGAGATACTCGCCTGTACGCGTGTCTATCTTAAGAACGTCGCCAACATTGATGAAGAGCGGAACCTTAACGATAGCTCCGGTTTCAAGAGTTGCGGGCTTAAGAGCGTTGGTTGCGGTGTTACCTGCAAAGCCGGGATCGGTGTCGGTAACCTCAAGCTCAACGAACGTGGGAGGCTCAACGCCAAATACGTTGCCCTTGTAGGAAATGATCTTGCACATCATCTCTTCCTTAACAAACTTGAATGCATCGCCAAGCTTGTCGGAGTTGAGGGGAAGCATATCGAACGTTTCCATATCCATAAAATAGTAAAGATCGCCATCGTTGTAGGAGTACTGCATGTCCTTTCTCTCGATGTAAGCGTTCTCAAACTTATCTGTGGGGGAGAAGGACTTCTCGATAACGCCACCCGTGATAACGTTTTTAAGCTTCGTACGAACGAAAGCCGCACCCTTACCGGGCTTTACGTGCTGGAACTCAACAACCTGAAATACGTTGCCGTCCATTTCAAATGTAATACCGTTCTTAAAATCGCCGGCTACTACCATAATCTGATACCTCCAAAAGTATTGTTTTTCTCGGATCCGACGATCAATAACCATAGGATCCTCGGTCTCTTCATAATTTTACATTTAATTATATAATATAATTTGAGCTTTTGCAAGAGGGGATGCGATAGAAAATGTAAATTTTCTGTTACAAGCCCCAAAAATCACAGCGCAGAGCCGTAAAGAACGATATTTCCATCAAGATCGACAACGCGCATCTCGCCCCTGTCGTATATTGCCAGCGTTTTGGGATTGCCCTCTTTAGGCAGGCTCACCGAGCCTGGATTTAAGCAGATAATGCCATCTCGCTCCTCAAAGCGCGGGACGTGGGTGTGTCCCGAGAGAAACAGGGTGTTCTTTTGCAGGGGTGGCAGATTTTCCGGGGAGAGCTTATGCCCGTGCGTCATAAACAGCTGAACATTGCGCTCTCCGTCAAATATAACGGCAGTGTCCGAGAGAACGGGGAAGGACAAAACCATCTGGTCAACCTCTGCCTCACAGTTGCCTCTTACGCAAATAAGCTTGTCCGAGATAGAGTTAAGCATTTCGATAACTCTTTTGGGTGCGTAAGTGTCTGGGAGATCGTTGCGCGGACCGTGATACAGAATATCACCGAGCAGCAAGATTTTATCCGCTCCCTCGCGCTCGGCTATCTCAAGCACGGCGCGGCAGCCCGCCTCGTCCCCGTGTATATCGGATGCAATTATAAACTTCATGTTTTTTTACCAATCCTTACAACAGAAATTATTTTTTAACCAGTATCTTTTTTATTTCAAGAATGTAGAGCTTGTGGTAATCCTTTTTGGGATAGTTTGAGAGGTGAGAGGGATCATCAAAGCATTCTTCCTTTATATAATCGGAATATGCCTTTTTGCACACCATAACAACGTCGGATTGCTCTATTATTGGGGTGTTTCCTTCAAACGCAGTGGAAAGCCCCGAGCTTGATATTTTGTCCATATCTCGTCCCGATTTTGTTCCGCAGAGCTTTAAGGCATCGCGGTACTGTTCACTCAAAAAGCACAGGGAAAGCTCGTCGCTCTCCTCAACGAGGCCAAAGGTATATCTTTGGGGGCGAACGTAGATAGTGGCAACGTTTTTGTGCCATATTGCGCCAAGGCCTGCCCAGCTGGCAGTCATGGCGTTTGCGCCGCATTCCTTGGTTTTGTCCGGGGCGCAGATCAGCACCCAATCTTTGTCAATAAGCTTAAAAGGCGAGCATACGAATTCGTCAGCGTTTACTTCATAAAACACACTTATTATCCTCCTTGCTATGATATATACCAATAAAATTATAGCATAAATTGCCGTCCTTTTCAATATATGAGTTAAATTTTTGGGCGTTACAGAAATATGCTCAAAAATGGCTCGGGAACATCCCGAGCCTTTTAATATTTACTTGGATTCTGATTTTTTGAAGCTTACCGTACAGCCCTCAAGCAACATTTTGTCAACCTTTTCAAAAAGCGCGGTTTCGCGGATCGCCGCCTCACCGATGCCCTCTATTATCTGCTCCTTTGTGTAGGTATAGCCGTTTTCCTTGTAGTATTCTACAAGCTCGTCGATCGCCTTATCGAACTCCTCGCCCGACACGGTGATCCCGTTCTGCTGCGCAATGTAATAGTATACCATCTTACTCTTAACGGTATTCTCGGCAAATTCGGTGAGCTCTGCTTTCCAGTTGTCGCCTGCTTTAAGGCCAAGCATCTGGATCGCCATTTCCTCAAAGGTTACCTTGTAGCCATAAGCGGCATAATAGTCTACGTACTGCTGTATCTGGTCGCAGTAGTTTGCATACCAATAGTCAACGCTCTGTTCAGGATAAGACTTTACCTCAATGCCTTCAAGCAAGAGCTTGCTTAATTCGCTGAGCACCTGCTCGTCCTGCTCCTCCTTGAGAAGCGTGCGGATATAATCCTCAAACTCGCCGAAAACGTCCTCGCCCTCCGCTTCAAAGCCGATTATATCGGTTATGGTTTCCTTGGTGTATTCGGGAACGTAGGTTTCGTTTGAAATGTATTTGATGTAAACGTTGAACACAACCGCCTTGCCCGCAAGATCCTTGCTATGATAGTTTTCGGGGAAGGTAAGATTCAGCGCAACGGGGTTTTCCTTGGAGGTTTCCTCGGGAATAACGCCGATAAGGCCGTCCTCAAATCCGGCAATAAAGCTTCCCGAGCCTATTTTGAGGTCGGCAGGCTCGCTGGTGTCGGTTTCGGCGTAGGTGCCGCCCTGAAACGCCTTGCCGTCAAGCAGACCCTCGTAGTAGATGTAAACGGTGTCGCCCTTCTTAACGGGGCGGTCCGTTATTTTAACCGGCTGCTTGTATTGCTCAAGTAGACCCTTGACGTATTTTTGAACGTTTGCGTCGGTAACTTCATACATATCGCTAACGGTAATCGAAACTCCGCTGTAAACGGAAGCATCAAGCGACATATATTCGTTGAGGTCAGCTTTGATAAAGTCAAAATCCTCTGTGGGAGCCGTTTCGGTGCCTGTGTCGGTTTCGGTTTCATTTTCCTCTGCGTTGCAGGATGCAAGACAGCCAATAATAACTGCCAGCAGCAAAATGAAGCACACAAGATATCTGATAATAGATGATATTTTCATTTTTATTTCCTTTCGATGCGCGCAAAACCGCGCCTAATTAGTAATCCTTGTTAATGATAACCCGAGGACGAGAAAAAATCAAGTACAATTTGAAAACTTTTTATCACAAATGTAACTTTATTGACAAAAGGGGCGGGGAATGGTATAATGATCGGGAAGAATTGCGCAAAGGAGGATGCCTATGGCGGATTTTAATGCTTTTGTGAATATGACCGAACGGGCGCTCTCCGACATCGGTGTTAAAGTGATTGCTTTTGACGAGATAGGTTCAACCAATCTTGAGGCAAAGTGGTACGCCGCGGATGCCGCCGACCCGAGTCCCGTATTGTTTTTGGCGCGCAGTCAGTCGGCGGGCAGGGGACGGCTCGGCAGAGATTTTATAAGCCGCCCCGATCTTGGAATCTATATGACGCTGTTGTATTTTACTCCCGACGACATCGGATCTGCCGTCACCGTCACAACGGCGGCTGCCGTTGCCGCGGCGACCTCGATAGAGAACGTTATGGGTGAGCGCATAGCTATAAAGTGGGTCAACGACCTGTATTTTAAGGGTAAAAAGGCGGCAGGAATACTTGTAGAAAGTCTTGCCGTAAGCGGCGGATATGCGGTTGCGGTTGGGATCGGAATAAACGTTGGTGCGAGCGAGCTGCCTAGAGCGATCTGTAACGTTGCGATAAGTCTTGGCGAGCTTTGTGAGAGCGAGCGAGCAAACATAGTCGCCCAAACGTGTAAAAAGATTTTGGAACACGCTAAGGATCACAAAAATCGCGCCTATATGGCTGAGTATAGAAAAAGGTTTATGCTGCAAGACCGCAAGGTGACGCTATGGGTAGCGGGCGAGGCGGTTATGAGCGGAAGGGCTTGCGGAGTGGACGATAGCGGAGCGTTGCTGATATTACCCGATGGAGAAACTGAAACACGAAGCATATCAAGCGGCGAGGTAACCGTTCGACCCGAATAATAAAAACACGGAATTCAAGGCGAATCCCGTGTTTTTTCTATTGGTAACGTTTTACTTATTACAAGTTTCCGCAAAGATTTATTATCTCGCGCCCCTCTTTGACTGCATAGGAAACTGTGTAATCCGTGCCGCCGCCGCTGTGATCCAGATAGGCCACAACTACGTCGGATAGGTCTATAAGGCGGCGATTTCTGTCGTGCATGCAGGTTGAGTTGTAAGTTTCATATAAGTATTCAACGCGATCTGCGTGTGAAATTACCGTTTCATATACTTTTTTATTCCGCTCATCCCACTTTTGCGATTGATTGCGGCAGGGGAGAATGAGTTCAAGACTTATATCGGGAAATTCATTCTTCATCTCAAGAACGCATAGCGCCGCCAGAGTGTCAAAGCCCATGGCACCGCCCGCAAGAAAGCGGCGAGCACCGCGGGAAATCATTTGCCGAATCGATCTTTTCAAAGCCGAGGGCAAAAGATATGCGGAGGAAACTTCAATATCGCGGTGACCGGTGAAGCACACGGTGGTTATGCTACTTGCTTTTTCTGTCATAGTTTTCCTCCTTTGATTTTTTGCGCAAACAAATTATAGCACAAATGTTTGTGATTGTAAAGGGGTTATTTCAAAAAAAACGAAAAAATTTATGCATTATTCTATTCTGATTACGTTTATTGAAATATCATCCCCATCGCGCTCGGCAGGATAGTTGCGCCTTGCTAAAGAGAGTAGGGTGTCGCGCAGAGCTTCGCAATCGCATTCATCCGGTTCTTTTTTGTTTTTGCCGCGATCTCGGCGCGTATATTCACAAAGGAAATCAACAAGCCAGGTGCAGTCGTCGCTGTCGGGGCAGCAGCCGTCGCTCATCATGATTATAATGTCACCGCGCCTGGTATCAAAGCGAGTCAGCTTAACGTCTGCCGTTTTTATTATGCCTATTGGCATTGTGTGCGAGTTGATCTTATATACCGTTTCGCCCCGCACAACGTAGGTGGGAGCGGCTCCGCTCTTCATAAATATCGCCGACCCGTCTATCAGATCGAGCTGGAAAAGGTCAATGGTGGCAGAAATCTCGCCGCCGCGGCTACTGTTCTCGGAGCGGATCGCGTTGTTGAGAACGCGCAAGGTAATGTCGGATCGGTTGCCGGCGCAGAGCATCTTTTCAATGAACATTGAGCATACGCCGGAGGTGAAGGCCGCCTCCGCTCCCGTTCCCATTCCGTCGCTTATCAGCGCATAGAAATATGAGGAGTCGGATATAAAGGAGCTGACAGTATCGCCGCAAAGCTCGTCTTCGGCGTTTGAAAACGGGTCAACGGTAAGCACGCGAGTACCGTCAAGTGCCGTAAGCTCTGAGGCAGAGATGCTTCCGCCCGCGCACTTGGCGGAAAACTGCGGCTTTGAGCAAAGGCGCATAAGAGTTCCGTCCTGTCCAAGCTCAAAACGGGGCTCACCCAGCTCCACGCCAACGAGCTCGCCGATCGCCGCACATAGCTCGGCTTGCTTTTTTGTGCTTATCTTGTCGGTTATGGAAACGCCCTTTATAACAACGTTTATGCAGCGCTTGCCGTAAACGGCAACGCCGCTAAGCTTGAAGCCTTGCGAATAAAGCAGATCGAATATGCGCTCGCCCGCCTCCGTGTCAAATTGATATTCCTCGCTATCTGCGCCCAGCGCGTCGTTGAGAATGGCGGTCATATCCTCGTAGCTTGAGGCGAAAAGGTTTATTTTTTGGCTCTTAAGTATGCTTTCAGTTTTTTCTTTGACCGAACGGTCTACGTCCAAGAGGATCTTTTTGTATTTTGGACATACGGAGCGAAAGGCATCGGGGAGATCGCTCTCTCTCGCATCCCCTCGGGAGTGCAGAGCTCCCGCCGCGCTTTTAATAGCGTTTTGAGTATCGGAATAGCCGGCTCCCCAACAAAGCTCTCGGTTGTGGCAAGCGTTGCAATTCTTTGAAAATGCATCGTCACATATTTTTGCGGGATCAAGCATATCGGGGCGGCGTAGACGATCACTCAGCTTGTAAAAGGTTTCGGAAATAGAAGCAAAGGCATCGGAAAGTGCGCCCAGCCTGTCGCAAACGGCTTGGTTTTTTGTCTTTTCGGTAACCGCCTGCGCAAAGAATACGCCGCCGGAAAGAATGGCGTCTTTATTATAGGGTGCATGCATGATGCGGCGGTATTTGTCAACCGACATATATATCGGAATTGCCAGAAGCATAGGCGGAAGAACGGATACGAGCCCAAGTGAGCCGCCTATGTAATAGCACCATATTACCACGAGCGCGCATACGGCGGCAAGCCCTGCGCCCTCCTTGAAGCTTGAAATTATGCAAAAGATTATGGCGGCAAAGGCCAGAAGCGGAACGTAAGTATAGTTATATGCCAAGCCGCAGACCAGCGCCGCGCCAACGCCCCAGATCATGCCCTTTTTGGACGATATGTAGAGAGTTAAGAGCATGCAGAGAAAGGGAGCCATAGGCATTCCTATTATAGTCTTTTGCGTTGCAAAGATCACGCATAGCGGCGCTATGGACATAAATGCGATGAACGCTCGCGGTGCGGTTGCGGCTTCCTTTGTGCCAAAATATCCCGAAAACAAAAATACGAATATCGGGCAGGACAGCGCCATAAACAGAGTGCCGTAAAGGCTATAAAAGGAAAAAGCATTTTGTATCATCAAAAACAAGCCGCAAAGTGTTCCTCCTATGGCGGCGCAAAGCAGCTTTACATGTTGGGGCTCGCAAAATAGCGCATCAACATAGGTTGGGGCGTGCGCTTCGCCTTCATTTTGCCGCTTTGCCGCGCCGAAAAAAGATGAATTCTTCTCCTCGCTTTCCTGGCTTATGGGAACGGGAAGATTTTGCTTGTCCTTTTTGCCGTTAAGCTCGGCAAGCATAAAAGGGAGCAGGGCGGCAAGCGCACGTATAAGAATGACAGATACTGCGGCAAAGGCATAGAGTGGAGGCAGATCGCCTGTTATAATAAGTGCCAGTGCGCCTGCGGCTATTGGCGCGAGCATGCTCTTGTGTGAGCAGGCCAGCGCAATGCAAATCGGATAAGTGCCGAAAAACAGCTCAACGCCTCCCAAAAGATAGGTTATGACTGCCGCAGTTATAAATCCGACCGCTCGCGAAACGCGCCCCCTTACCTCCCACTCGTCTTTTTCGGCAAGGCGAGCCGTTATTTTAGCGAAAAATGAAGTGGCTTGGCGTTTTGGCGCATTTTGGTCTTTTTCCTGATTTTTCATGTTGTTCTGATCTTTTTGCATTTTGATATCCTCTTTTTTGTCGGTTTACTCCGCGCACTTGGCGAAATTTTTGTAAAATCTTTCCATTAAGATTATAATTCATTTCCCGCGCTAAAAATGTCGCATTTTGCGGCGAAAAAAAGAGTAAAAATTGTCGCAGAGTGTCACTGCTTGCAAAAGAAAGTGCTTTGGGGACAAGAAAAAAGCAAAAAGGCGCAAGTTTTTGCCGCCTGCCGTCACATATTCCCGAAATGTTTTTTATTAAGAATTTTTGCCGCCTAAATTGCGTATTGTTGAAAAAAGACAACTAAAAGTGTTGACAATCTCAAATGAGCGTGGTATAATACAGATAACACAGTTAATACAGATGGTACAGTTTAACTTCAGAAACGGAGGAAGCTATGTATAAAAATCTAACGGGAAAGAGGGACGTTTATCTCGACGTTGCCGACCGATTCGTTCAGTATATCAAGCTGGGCGTTATCAAAAAAGGCGAGAAGCTACCCAGCGTCAGGGAAGCGGCGGGCGAGATGGGCGTCAATCCCAACACGGTTGCCAAGGCATACGGGGCGCTTGAGGAACAAGGGTTTATACGTTCAGTTCCCAAAAAGGGCGCGTTTGTTATCTTTGAGGCGCAGGGTGCGCAAAAGAATGACGAGCAGCGCGACATGCTTTTGGCAATAAAGCAAAGCGGTATTACTAAAGAGGCGCTTTGGGCGCTTGTAGAGGAGGTGTACGCAAATGATTGAGATAAGAGGACTTAAGCATAGCCTTGGCGGTCAGAGGATACTTGACGGCATAGACCTGACTCTCGCGGAGGGTAGCGTAATGGGCCTTGTTGGTATCAACGGCGCGGGTAAGACCACGCTCCTGAGGCTCATTTCCGGGGTTTACCGCCCCGATGAGGGAGTGGCGCTTTGTGACGGCGTGACCACGCAGGACGAAAACGCAAGAAAAAAGCTTTTCTTCCTGCCCGACGACCCCTATTTTACCACGCACACAACGGGAAAGTCGCTACGCAAGATGTATAGCGTATTCTATCCCGAGTTTGACCTTGAAATATATAAAAAGCATATGTCAGGCTTCGGTCTTGACGAAAACAAGCCGATACGCAACTTTTCAAAGGGAATGAGGCGCCAGCTCTTCGTGGCTCTGGCACTCGCGGTAAAGCCCAAGTATCTGTTGCTTGATGAAGCTTTTGACGGGCTTGATCCGCTTGCGCGACTTTCCTTTAAGCGTGCCATAAACGAAGCGGTTGAGGAGGGCGGAATGAGCGTTATCATTTCCAGCCACTCGTTGCGCGAGCTTGAGGACTTTTGCGATTGCTATGCGCTGATAGACCAAAAAACCATCGTTTCCTCGGGCGATATATCCGAGAGAGTTAATAGCTTTTGCAAATTCCAGCTTGCTTTCTCCGAGGTTCCGGACGATGCGGCGCTTGAAGCGCTTGATGCCGTATCGCTTGAAAGGAGCGGGCGCTTTGTGCGCATAGTTTTGCGCGAGGATTCCGAGATGGCAAGGACAAAGCTTGAAGCACTAAAGCCTGCCGTTATGGAAGAGATGGAGATGGACTTTGAGGAGCTGTTTATCCACGAGGTTGAGGGAAGGGGGTATCTTAAATGAAGGTAGCAAAAAGATATCTTTCATACTTGTTAAAGAAAAACCTTTTGCGAACGGTCACGTTTACCGCGATATCGGTGATCATCTGTTTTATTGTCGTTGACGGAGAAGCGGGGTCGGGCTTGGTAAAGTACAGATCAACGGGTATTGCCAGCCTTGCCGTTATGTTAAGCCTATTTTCGGTAATTATCCCTATGCTTGAGCTTGCGGATTTCAAGAACAGGCGCAATCTTGACACGCTGTACTTTTTCCCGATAGAGCGCAAAAAGATGGCGGCGGTGCATTTTATCAGCGGCTTTGTACAGCTGGCGGTGATATATACCGTGTCATTTGCAGTATCGTATATATACCTTCTGATGACCGCGGACTTTTTTGCGCTGGGATATATGATACCCTATTACTTTGCGTCACTCGGTCTTGGTTTTGTGATGTATTCGGTCTTTGCCTTTGTATTTAATCAGGGCAATACGGTTGTGGACGGACTTATTCTGTGCGCACTTTGGTCCATCGTTCTATACGTGGTTATATGGGCAGGAATGGATACGTTTGGAAAGATCCTGTTTGCAGGAGCGCAATGGAGCGAAGCTGAGTACGAAGAGTGGAATGAGATGACCCGTTTTATTTCTTGGGGCACGGTGTTTACACCCATCAATAATCTGACCGTCATATTCCAGGATCTTATAGAGGTAAACCGACACGAACTTGTTTATAACTCTGTCTCCGTCGCGGCAGGCAGATACATTCAGCAGATGTATATGTTCTTTGTCTGGGGTGCGGTTGGAATTGCGGCAGCGATAGGCTTTATCTTCAGCTTTGCTTGCAAGGGTGCCAATATGGCGGGCGAGATATCAAGCTCGTGGTTTGGATACAAAACTTTAATACCCGTCTTTGGATATTCTATCATTTTGTATCTTGCAAGCTATGATAACTTTGATACGCTCCTGATACTCACGTATATAGCGATGCTTATCGGATACATCATCTATCGCAGAAGCTTCAAGATAAAAAAGAGCGACGTTATAGTCATGGCGTGCAGCGCTATTCCTATAACCGTAGGTATCGTTCTGCAAACCATGATGCCGAGATTCTTTTAATGCATAAAAAACGGCGCGGACGAGAGTCCGCGCCGCTCTTTTTACTTGTAGCTGTTCTTTGAATTGTTAGATTGATTTTTTGGGTCCTTTCCGGAAGGGTTCTTTGAGTTGTTCTGAGAATTGCTCTGAGAATTGCTGTTCTCGTACTGATTCTTGGGATTGCTCTTTTTGTTCATCTTGTTTTCGTTCATAAAAATATCCTTTCTTTGTTTGGTTGTGGGATACACAATCATTATTTACCAAGAAAGGATATTTATATTCATATAGGCTTTCTGAATTCTTCAAGTCCACGCATGCCTTCTTGTGTTACGGGCTTTATCCACTTGCAAAGGATATAGTGACGCATGAAGATTATGATTTTTGGTATATCCTCGCAGAGATACATTATCGCGTATACCGCAAGGAAGGGGAGATGCAGGACGTATGCCGCGATATACGTTACGGGTATTGCAAATAGCCAGAGTATTATCATTTCCCATTTCATTCCCGTTGAGGTGTCGCCGCCCGAGCGGAACACGCCAACGATGAGCAGATATGAAACGTTGCGGAAAGCTATCCAAAGGCCATATATCGTTAGAATATTCTCGGCGATAAGCAGGGTGTTTGAGGATACCTGCTGACCGAGGTTGAATATTGATACGAGCGGCGTTTTAAGAAGTATTACTATCGCACCCAGGATCAATGCCATTACGGGCATCATAAGGTTGAAGCGCTTTGAATCGCGTATCGCCTCGCGTATCTCCCCCGAGCCAACCGATTTTCCGATCATAACACAGCAGGCATTGCAAAGTCCGATAAAGAAGCAAAAGGTTATATTTTCAAAGGTGCGGACAATGGTAATTGCGGCGTATTGCTCGTAGCCCATATTGGAGAATATGATGTTATAGCACACCGTGCCAAGCCCCCATAGCGTTTCGTTTATTATAACGGGGGAAGCTTTTTTGATAAGCTCTGCCAAAAACGCGCGGTCAAGATCGAAAAGCTTGCTTATCGGCGCTATCAGAATATTCTTTTGAATGATGGATACCACGACAACGATAATAAGTCCAAGCCATGCCGAGATGCAGGTTGCAATAGCCGCTCCCTTAACTCCAAGCCCTGCGGGAAAGATGAGGATATAGTTCATCGTAGCGTTTGCAACGGTTGATATTGCAGAGGAAATCATAGGCAGCCAGGGGCGCTCAACGCTGCGCAAAACCGTGCACAATAGGGTGGTCATGGCGGCGGCAGGGTATGATATTGCGGCATATCTGAGATATTCCGCGCCGCTTCTTATTATCTCGGGGTCCTTGTTGAAAATATAAATGACTTCCTCGGGAGCTATGGTGGCGATCAGCGCAAAAATTGAGGATAGAACAAGGCAGCTGACCATTGTTATT
>JAFQLG010000024.1 GCA_017414605.1 Clostridia bacterium | reverse complement strand
CTTTCCCGCCTTAACGTCCTCAAGCGCCGCATCAACGGCTACGTGCTGTGTGTTGGACTTTGGCGCGGTTGCAAGCAGGATAGCCGCGTGTCCAAGCGGAATTCTCGCTTCGGGAAGTCCGAGCTCACGCGCCGAATCACAGCAAGCCTTGACTATAGCGGGTGCCATCGGGTACGCGAGTCCCACGTCCTCGCTTGCGATGACCTGCAATCTGCGGCAAAGCGAGATTATATCGCCCTGCTCTATCATTTTTGCAACGTAGAACGCCGCCGCATCGGGATCCGATCCGCGAATAGACTTTTGAAGGCAGCCCAACATATCGTAATGCACGTCGTCGTTATAGTTGCCAACGCCATAGTTGAATTTGTCCGCGTCCTCGGGTAATATCTCGCCATCTGCCGCAAAATAGGCGTTTTCAAACAGACCTATCGCGCGTCTTACGTCGCCGCGCGCCGCAGATGCAATATACTCAACGGTCTTTTGAGTTGCAACCTTTTGAGTATTATTCTCCTCGTTGAGATAGTCAAGTGCGCGATACAGCATCTTGCCGCAGTCCTTTGGCTCAACGGGCTTGAACTCAAAGAGCGAGGAACGCGAAATTATAGCGTTATAAACGTAAAAATGCGGATTTTCCGTGGTTGATGCGATAAGCGTTACGCGTCCATCCTCGATATATTCAAGCAGAGCCTGCTGCTGCTTGCGGTTGAAATACTGTATCTCGTCTATATAGAGCAGTATTCCGCGCGAGCCAAACAGGTTGCCCGAGGACTGCAATATCTCCTTTACGTCGGAAAGTGAGGCATTGGTCGCATTCACGCGGTAAAAATCCATATCGGACTGCTTGGCGATAACCCCTGCCGCCGTGGTCTTGCCCGTTCCGGGAGGGCCGAAGAATATCATATTTGTAATTCTGCCGCCCTCAAGCATACGGCGCACCACGCCGCGCTCGCCGAAAAGGTGGCTCTGGCCCACTATATCGTCTATCGTTTGCGGCCTTAAAATATCCGCAAGCTGTGCATTTCTCATTTGTTTATCGTCCTTTTTTATTAGTTGAAAAGCTCGGAGGAAAGGTATCGCTCGCCGCCGTCCGCAAGAATGACAGCTATGGTCTTGCCCTCGTTTTCGGGGCGCGATGCGACCGCTTTTGCCGCGCAAAGTGCCGCGCCCGACGAGATGCCAACGAGCAAGCCGTCAGTTTTTGCAACGTCACGCGCGCATGCCATGGCGTCCTCGTCACTTACGGTAATTATCTCATCTATTAGTGAAATATCAAGCGTTTTGGGGACAAAGCCCGCGCCGATGCCTTGAATTTTGTGCGCTCCCGCTCTTCCCTGCGAGAGATAGGGTGAGCCATACGGCTCGACGGCGATTATGCGGATATCGGGATTCTTTTCCTTGAGATATTTTCCCACACCGCTAACAGTACCTCCCGTGCCGACTGCCGAGATAAATATATCAACCTCGCCATCGGTGTCGCGCCAGATCTCAGGTCCTGTGGTAAGATAATGCGCCTCGGGATTGGCCGGGTTTTCAAACTGACCTGCGAGAATGGCGCCCGGAACAGCTTTCAAAAGCTCCGCGGCCTTATCGATAGCGCCCCGCATACCGAGCTTGCCGTCCGTCAACACGACGTCTGCGCCGTAAGCCGACATAAGTTGAATTCGCTCGCGCGACATATTGTCAGGCATAACGATAATGAGCCTGTATCCGCGCGATGCACACACGGCGGCAAGTCCTATGCCTGTGTTGCCCGAGGTTGGCTCGATTATGACGCTTTCGCGTGTCAAAATTCCATCTTTTTCGGCTTTGTCTATCATATTGACCGCCACTCTGTCCTTGACCGAGCCTGCGGGGTTAAAGAACTCCACCTTGGCAAGAATTTTTGCTCGCGCAGCTATTGAGTTTTCAAGTCCTTTGAGCTCAAGTAACGGCGTTTCGCCGACAAGCTCGGAAAACGAACGGTATATCCTCATTTCAATCTCCGAAAATGTAAAGTTTTTCTTATATATTATAGCATTTTAAGAAAATCTTGTCAATAAAAAGTTTGAGCCACCGCTTTGGGCGTATCGCTCATAATGAATTGCTCTTATGGGAACAAATTGGTTTTGACATCAATTAAGGTCAAAAAGCAAAGCGGTTCTGCTATAAATATCTTGATTTTTCGCAAAAATGGGTGTATAATAAAAAATGGAATAGTTTTTCAAAAAGGAGAACTTATGATAACATACGAACAGATAAAAAATAGCCCTGAAATCAGGACTTACGTTGAGCGCGCTGACGCTTGTCTTGAAGCGCTGGGATACACCGAGCACAGCTTTGCTCACGTTACGCGAGTTGCGGTTACGGCAGGTCACATACTCAAAACGCTCGGTTACCCCGAAAGAGTTATCGAGCTTGCTAAGATTGCCGGCTTTATGCACGATATAGGCAACCTTGTCAACCGCGTTGACCACTCGCAGAGCGGCGCTATCCTTGCTTTCCAGATACTCAACGAAATGGGTATGGAGCCGCGCGAGATATCCGACGTTATAAGTGCCATCGGAAATCACGACGAGGGCACCGGCGTTCCCGTAAGTGCCATAGCCGCTGCGCTCATTCTCGCCGACAAGAGCGACGTTCGTCGCTCCCGAGTTCGCGACATCAAGCACGTAGACGGAAGCGACATTCACGACAACGTTAACTACTCTGTCACCCACTCCGAGCTTGTTGTCAGCGAGGAAAAGAAGTATATTACGCTACGACTTGAGCTGGACACCGAAGTTTCTGCCGTTATGGACTATTTTGAGATATTCCTCGGACGAATGAAGATGTGTCGTGGCGCGGCGCAAAAGCTGGGTCTTGTCTTCCGCCTCAACGTAAACGGACAGATATTACTCTGATTTCGGGAGATATAAATGGACGTTTTATTGATAATTCTTGCCGTTCTGGCATTTTTGACGCTGCTATTTCTCGCTTTGTGCTATGCGGCATACCGCAGAGCCTTTTTCTCGCGCCCCAACCCCGAGAGAAAGCCATTTAACGTTCCCAAGGAGGAGCAATATCAAAGGCACAAGGATATGATGCTTACGCTCATCGGCGAGCTGGACAGCGCGCCCTACGAGTCCATCACCATTACCTCGCGCGACGGACTTAAGCTGCACGGGCGCTACTATCATTTCTGCGACAATGCGCCGCTACATATTGATTTTCACGGCTATCGCAGTATGGGCACGCGTGATTTTTGCGGCGGTTATCGTATACTCCGCGAGATCGGTCACAACGCCATTATCATTGACCAGCGAGCGCACACGCGCAGCGAGGGTAACGCTATAACCTTTGGAGTAAAGGAGCGTTACGACTGCCTGGATTGGATAAATTACGCAAACTCGCGCTTTGGCTCTGACACACCGATATTTATTTCGGGTGTTTCTATGGGAGCGGGCACGGTGCTTATGGCATCGGGACTTGAGTTGCCCCAAAACGTTGTGGGAATTTTTGCGGACTGCCCGTTCTCTTCCCCCTGGGAAATAATTAAAAAGGTTTGCGGCGATATGGGACTGCCCCAAAAGCTTTGCTTCCCCTTTGCATACGTTGCGGCGCGGCTTTTTGCAAAGTTCAAGCTTACCGATGCCTCTGCCGTTGAGGCGGTCAAGCACACAAAAGTTCCCATTCTTATTATTCACGGCGACGACGACAGGTTCGTCCCCTTTGAAATGAGCCAAAAAATTGCCGAGGCAAATCCCGATATGGTGCGCCTTGTAGCCGTCAAAAACGCGGGCCACGCGCTTGCTTACTTTGAGGACCCCGAGCTTTATCACCGCGAGCTGCGTGAGTTTACCAAAATGTGTCTTACAAAGGATAAATGATATGAAGATATCCGAAATACTTAACAATAGTGCGCCCTGCCTCTCCTTTGAGGTGTTTCCACCCAAGACCACAACGGCTTTTGAGTCCGTTAAAGAGGCGACGGAGCGCATAGCCGAGCTGCACCCCGCTTTTATGAGTGTTACATACGGCGCGGGCGGCGGAACGAGCAAATACACCATTGAAATTGCCAAAAATATCGGAGAGCGGCATGGAGTGCCATCTCTGGCGCATCTCACCTGCGTTTCCTCCGACAAGGACACCGTTCTTGCCCGAATTGCCGACATTAAGGCAGCAGGCATAGAGAACGTTATGGCTCTGCGCGGTGACATTCCCGCCGATCTGAAAGACAGCGACAGAAGCCTATGGGCTTACCGCCACGCGATCGATCTCGTTTATGAAATAAAGCAAAATGCGCCCCATCTTTGCGTCGGCGGAGCCTGTTATCCCGAGGTGCATCCCGAGAGCGCCAGCGCTAAAGATGACATTTTACATCTTAAAGAAAAGGTTGACGCAGGCTGCGATTTTCTCACAACGCAGATGTTTTTTGACAATTCCCTTTTCTATTCCTTCCTTGACCGCGCGCGTGCGGCAGGCATCGACGTACCCCTGATCCCCGGCATAATGCCTATCACAAACGCGGCGCAGATAGAACGCGCTATCAGTCTTTCGGGCTCTTTCGTTCCCACAAGGCTTATGAAGACGGTTGAAAAATACGGCGCTGACCCAATAGCAATGCTTGAAGCGGGTATCGAATACGCAACGGAGCAGATCTGCGAGCTTTACGACTGCGGTGTTCCCTGCGTTCACGTTTACTCAATGAATAAAATTGAGGTAGCAAAGAGGATAATGGAAAACGTATCCCCAAAACTTAAAAAATGACTTACTCCACACCTATAAAAATAAGCCTTGCGGCGCCGCCGACAAACAGGCGCGAGATACTCAGATATATGGGCTGCCCTGCCTCTGCTTGCGAGGTGGAAGGCCTTGTGGATCGCGCATTGGCGCTTTGTGAGGGCAAATTGCGATACGATGCGGTATACGCCACGTTTGACGTCACTCGCGGTGAGGACGGCGAGCTTGATCTGGGCTTTGCAAGGGTGAAAAGCCGCGATCTTGCAAAATGCCTTGCGGATTGCGAGCACATCATCCTCATAGCCGCAACCGTGGGACTTGAAATTGACAGACTTATCGCGAAATACGGCAAGGTTGAGCCATCATTGGCGCTTTGTATTCAGGCGCTGGGCGCCGAGAGGATAGAGGCGCTCTGCGATGCGGCGGTCACCCTGCTTGAAGGTAGGTTCGGTGCGCTCTCGCCCCGTTTCAGCGCGGGCTACGGCGACCTTGACCTCGGTCTTCAGCGCGAGATATTTGCCGCGCTCGATTGCCCTAAAAGTATAGGCGCAACGCTCAACGAAAGCCTTCTTATGTCGCCTACAAAATCGGTTACGGCGATAATCGGAATAAAAAACAAGGACTGAAAGATGAAGATTCTTGATTACTTGAAGCACAACAGAATATATCTTGACGGCGGAATGGGTACTCTGCTCCAGCAGCGCGGTCTTTCCTCGGGCGAGCTGCCTGAGGTCTGGAACATTTCCCACCCCCACACGATCGTTGACATTCACCGCGCTTATTACGACGCGGGAAGCAACGTTGTGTCCACAAACACCTTTGGCGCAAACGGACTTAAGTTCTCGCACCGCGAGCTTGAGGATATAATCTGCGCCGCCGTTGACAATGCCAAAAAGGCGCGCGAGCTCACACAAAACACAAAAGAAAAGTTTATCGCGCTTGACGTAGGCCCTCTGGGACGTCTTTTAGCTCCCTATGGCGACCTTGATTTTGAGCGCGCGGTCGCGCTTTTTTCAGAGGTGGTCACTATCGGTGCAAAATGCGGTGTTGACCTTGTATTCATTGAAACGATGAACGACTCATACGAAACCAAGGCGGCGCTGCTTGCCGCAAAGGAATCCTGTGACCTGCCCGTTTTCGTTTCCAACGCTTACGGCGCGGATGCAAAGCTTATGACGGGTGCATCGCCTGCCGCTATGGTAGCAATGCTTGAAGGTCTTGGGGCGGACGCGATCGGCGCAAACTGCTCTCTCGGTCCCGCACAGCTTGCTCCCGTTGTTGAGCAGCTTCTGAAATACTCGTCCGTTCCCGTTCTCTTAAAGCCCAACGCGGGACTGCCAAGGGTACAAAACGGCAGAACGGTCTATGACGTAACGCCCGAGCATTTCGGCAGTCTTATGCGCGGCTATGCCGAGGCAGGCGTTTCCATAATGGGCGGCTGCTGCGGAACAACGCCCGAATATATCAAGGCTACATTTGACAACACGCGCGACGTTGCGCCAAAGATGCCGAGCAAAAAAGATATTTCCCTCATTTCATCATATACTCACGCGCTGGAGCTTGGTAAAGCGCCCCTGCTTATCGGCGAGCGCATCAACCCAACGGGCAAGCCTCGTATCAAGCAGGCCTTGCGCGAGGGTGATCTCGCCTACATTTTAAGCGAGGCTATCTCGCAAGAGGAGGCGGGTGCGCACGTGCTTGACTTAAACGTTGGGCTTCCCGAAATAGACGAGGTGGCAACTATTGCTCGCGTTACGTGCGAGATACAGGCGGTTTGTGACCTGCCCTTACAGATAGACACCTCAAGCGTGTCTGCTATGGAGGCGGCTCTGCGACGCTACAACGGAAAGGCGCTTATCAACTCGCTCTCGGGCAAGCAGGAGTCTATGGATGCCATATTCCCCCTTATGAAAAAATACGGCGGCGTGGCGGTTGCGCTTACTCTTGACGATGACGGAATTCCCGCCACAGCCGAGGGGCGCTTTGAGATAGCCAAAAAAATACTTGATGAGGCAAAGAAATACGGTCTTTCAAAAAATGACCTGATATTTGATACTCTTACCATGACGGTCAGCGCCGACCAAAATGCCGCCAAGGTCACACTTGACGCGCTCCGTCTTATCCGCGAGCGACTTGGTTGCAACACGGTGCTTGGCGTATCCAACGTTTCCTTTGGTCTGCCCTGCCGCGACGTGCTGAACGCATACTTCTTTACCATGGCATTGCACAGCGGACTTTCTGCGGCTATAATGAATCCTCATTCCAAGGAGATGATGAAGGCATACCGCGCCTTCTGTGCGCTTTCGGGATTTGACACAAGCTGCGCCGATTACCTTGATTTTGCTCAAAAGCTTGGCGAGGTAAATACGGCGGCGGTGGCTTGCCAAAACACAAAAAGGCAGGCAGACGGTACTCTTTACGATTGCATAGTCAACGGCATTAAGGATGCGGCTTACAGACTGACGGACGAGCTCTTGGCTCAAAAGCAACCGCTTGACATAGTTAACGAGCACATTATCCCCGCGCTTGATACGGTTGGTCGCGGATTTGAGCAGCACACGGTCTATCTCCCCGCCCTGCTTATGAGCGCCGAGGCGGCAAAGGCGGCATTTGAACGCATCAAGCCCGAGCTCGCCAAAAACGGTACAAGAGGCGACCGACTTTGCATAGTTATGGCAACCGTTAAGGGCGACATTCACGATATTGGCAAGAACATCGTGTCCTTGCTGCTCCAGAATTACGGTTTTATGGTAATAGACCTTGGAAAAGACGTTAGCCCTGAGCTGATAGTCAGAGCCGCTCTTGAAAACGGTGCGGACATCGTTGGACTGAGCGCGCTGATGACCACGACCGTTCCTGCCATGGAGCAGACCATCAAGCTTTTGCGAAAGCAGGCGCCAACGGTTAAAATAATGGTTGGCGGCGCGGTCCTCACCGAACAATACGCCAATATGATAGGCGCGGATGCCTATGCAAAGGACGCTATGGGCGCCGTAAGATATGCGGAAAGCTTGGTAACATAATTAAAAAAGAGGGGCTATTGCCCCTCTTTTTGTGAGTGATCTGAATTGTTGACATCATTCTATAATAGGTTCATATTTTAGTATCATTGTGAGAAACACTTGAAATAAGTATAACTCAAAAATGAAATTCTGAGTTTTACTTCAGCTTGCCCAATTTTTCTGTATTTGCGATAACGATCAATGAACTTTCCGCATCGAGCGCCTGTTCAGGATTGATATTTACGTTGACATCTTCCCCTTTTTTAATAGCAACGATGTTGAAACCGTATTTTTTACGGAGATTTAACTCGATCAGATTCTTGCCACACCACTCGTCCTTTACGTCGATCTCAACCATAGATACATCTTTTGACAAAGAGATCATATCAATAAATCCCGAGCTGACGAGATTCTTTGCAAGGCGGATACCCGATTCGTTTTCGGGAAAAACTACCTGATCCGCACCTACACGGAGCAATATTTTTTGTTGCATCTCATCGGCACATTTTGCAATAACGGTCTTAACACCGACCTCCTTGCAAAGAGTTATCGCCATTACACTAGCCTCAAGGCTGCTTGCCATACAAACGATAACTGTGTCAATATTTCCGATTCCCAGACGAGAGATGACCTCTGAATCGGTCACGTCAGCACACTTACACACAGGCAGATATGCCGCGGCATCGCTAACGATCCTATCGTCTGTATCAACAGCAATAACTTCCATGCCGTTCTCTACAAGCTCTCTTGCCACTGCTATACCGTATCTTCCAAGGCCAAAAACCGCATATGTTTTATTTGATTTCATCGTTATTCTCCTTATCCTATATTGATCTCTTCCGTCGGCTCGGAAACGACGTTTTGATTTTCATTTTTACTGCCAAGCGCCATTGCAAGCGAAATGGGCCCTACTCTGCCTAAATACATTGTCACTATGATAACAAGCTTGCCAAAGTTATTAAGTGTTGCCGTTAAATTTCTTGAAAGTCCAACGGTTGCCGTTGCGCTGACCGTTTCATAGACTGCATCAAGAGCCGAGGCATTCCCCGTTGCCATCAAAAGAACAGTTGACGTAACACATATCATAAGAAAGGTTACGACCACGGCAACCGCTTTTTTCACCGATGCCTCGGAAATGCGGCGATCAAACAAAGTGGCACTGTTTTTGTTTCTGATGGTTGCGAATGCCGAGCATATAAGGACGGCAATAGTTACTGTCTTAATGCCTCCCGCCGTTCCCACAGGTGAGCCGCCTATAATCATCAGGATAATAGACACGGTTGCTGAGGCATTTGTCAGGTTCTCTTGCGGAACAGAGGCAAAGCCTGCCGTTCTCGTGGTGACCGATTGGAAGAAAGACACCTGAATCTTATCAAAAAGGGACATTTCTCCGATAGTCGAGGGGTTTTCGTATTCGAAAATGAATATCAGGATCGCGCCGAAAAGAATGAGTCCGGCAGTAACTGTAATGGCAATCTTTGAGTGCAAGGTCAAGTGTCTGAATATCTTGCGGTTCTTTTGCGAACGTCTTTTAATAACACGAAGCATATCCCACCAAACGATATAACCCAGACCGCCTAAAATGATGAGCGCAGATGTAACGATATTGATCAAGGGATCGGTGGCATAATTGCAAAGACTGTTTTCCGCAATAATATCAATGCCTGCATTACAAAATGCGGAAACCGAATTGAATATCGATATCCATATGCCCGCAGCACCGAACTCGGGAACAAACACGATCATATACAGAACGGCGCCTATCCCTTCTATGATCAATGTGCCAAGGAGTACGTTTTTAACAAATTTTGCAAGTCCAGACATTGTGTTAAGATTAAACGCGTCCTGAATGAGCAATCGGTCACCTATGCCCATTTTCCGATTCAACAAAAGCATAAATCCCGACATAATAGTTATGAGTCCAAGTCCGCCTATCTGTATCAAAACTAAAATGACGACTTGCCCAAACACGCTCCAAGTAGAGACCGTCGGAAGAGTAACAAGCCCCGTTACACAGGTTGAGGTCGTTGCTGTAAAGAGCGCGTCAAGATACGGCACGGCCTTACCGCTGGCGGAGCTGATCGGTAATGCTAACAGCACGCTTCCCAAAAGAATTGTAACGAGGAAGCTGAGCAATATGATCTGCGTAGTTGAAAATGTGAATTTCTTTTTACTAACCATAAGATTTTCCTCTAAAAAACATAAAGGAGCCAATGTCCTCTACAGTCAGCTGGTTCCAATTATAATTATTTATCAATGTGATTATATCACAACTTATCACTTATGTCAACACGTTTATAATGAACATAGGATCATAGCTTTGGGTGCCGTAAGATATGCGGAGAGTTTGGTGGAGAATTGATTTCAATTTTAATGATTAAAACAAAGCAGCCTTTACAATCAAAGGCTTGCTTTTTGTTTGTAGTTTTTTTAAAAATGAGATTGACAAAATTATAAATAGATGATATAATATTAAGGTCGTTGAAATTGAATCAGTTTCGAGGTGTAGCGCAGGTGGTAGCGCGCCAGTTTCGGGTACTGGAGGCCGCGAGTTCGAGTCCCGCCACTTCGACCAAAAACAAAGAGAGGGTTCTTCCCTCTCTTTGTTGCATATTAAGGATTAAGCGTTATTTTCTCATTGGCAAAATCGTCCGCAAACCAATCCTCAGAATTATAGGCTCTCAATATAAATTCTATTTCTTCAACTTCGGTTATTCCATTATCCTCAAAACTATTGTCTAACCAAGATATTTCAGCAAATTTACAATTACCGGCACCGACAGAGGTTGCAAAAAAAAGGATCTATCATATAACCGTTAACCGAGACTTCATCTGCACTGAGCATTACCTCTTTATCAGTATGGTTTATCACAAACATATTTACAGTGTATCCCCAAATTATGTCATGCTCATAGCCTGTTACAATAACCGTTACATTCTCATTATCAACAATTACATTGTCGGTCGCCTGAGACTCTCGCACGTATTTTTCAGCTTTCTCTTTTCCGTAAGGATAAATATGTACGGTTTCAAACGAAAGCTCCTCATCCAACCAATCCTCGCTGTTATATACATGGAAATCCAATGCAATATCGGTGAATAGGGTTATACCGTTTTCTTCTAACGTGTCGCCATAAATTATTATACTGCTATTTGCTTTTTTACCGGGTGCGACCTCCTCCGCGAGCAACGCCTCGCACTCAACTCCATTCACAGTCACACCATAAAGAGCAAACATATATGTTTTTTCGCTTGACTTGTTCTCAAGCCTTACGTCCAAAGCATATCCCCAAAAATCGTCAGGATCGATTTTTGTAATCGTTATACTGATTTCATCGTTATCAATGACCGTTTGTTCGGCAAATGTTATCTCATTATTTGCCTGATTTCTTTCGGTGGTTTCCTCTTTCGTTTCGGTAGACGTTTCTTCTTTTTGTCCTGTTGTTTGTTCATTTGTCCCTGTTGTAATCTCTTCTTTTTCCGCAACGGTGGTGTTTGTGTCAATTTCAGTAACCTCACAAGATACAAACGCAAACACTAAAATCAGCACCATCATAACAATTACAATTCTTTTCATTTTTCCCTCCAAAGTATGATATAAGAATAAAAAAGTGCGGCTACCGAAGTAACCGCACAAAAACGCAAACTCCGATAGTCGCCAAACTAACATTACGTGAAATAGGTGTAACCATAATAACAGCATAATTGGAATTTGCATTTTATCAAATTCATAGCTATTATTATGCCCAAAAAAGAGTCTAACTATCCCTATAAATAAAGATAGTACACCCGTCTTTCACGTTTATTAAGTTAGTTTGGCTCTTTCATTATATACCTGTCGATTATATTTGTCAATATTTTTTGCAAAAAACTATTGACAAATTACATTTGGTGGTGTATTATTGTATTAGTACACTAATACACGAAAGGAGTGATACGATGGCGTGGAGCTTTTCTCCCGACAGACCCGTTTACGTTCAGCTTTCCGAGATAATTCGCAAGCGGATAGTTTCTGGCGAGTATTCCCCCGCAGAGCAGATACCCAGCGTTCGTCAGCTGGCAGTTGAGGCGGCGGTGAACCCCAACACAGTTCAGCGCGCGCTTGCCGAACTTGAGAACGACGGGCTTGTGGAATCACACGGAACGCTTGGCCGTTTCGTTACCGCACATCCCGAGGTAATCTCTGCCGCTCGCGAGGAGGACGCCAAAAAATTGGTTCTGGACTTTATCACAAGTGCCAGACAGATGTCGCTTAGCGACGAGATAATAGAAAAAATGATAAAGGAGGAGCTATATGAACGTTCTTGAATGTAAGGGCTTGAAAAAAGCCTACAAAAAAGGCCATTTCGTGCTGGACGGGTTTGATCTCGCCATACCCGCGGGCAAGATAGTTGGTCTTTTAGGCCCTAACGGCTGCGGAAAATCGACACTTATAAAGCTTATTGCGGGTCTTCTCCAGCCTAACGAGGGCGAGATATACGTTGGCGGCGAAATGGTTGGCGAAAAAACAAAGGCGATGATCTCCTATCTGCCCGAACGCACCTATTTCAATTCCTGGATGAAGGTTGACGAGCTTGTAAACTTTTTTGAGGAGTTTTACTCCGATTTTGATAAATCGCGCGCCTATTCCCTGCTATCAGCGCTCAATATCGATCCCAAGGCTCGCTTAAAAACGCTTTCCAAGGGTACAAAGGAGAAGGTACAGCTCATTTTGGTAATGTCAAGACGCGCCAAGCTCTACCTGCTTGACGAGCCTATTGCCGGCGTTGACCCTGCGGCTCGCGACTACATTCTCAGCACCATAGTTTCAAACTATGACGAAAACGCTACCATAATCATCACCACTCACCTCATTTCAGACGTTGAGCAGGTGCTGGACGATTACGTTTTCCTCTCGCACGACGGCAAGATAATCGCCTCCGGCTGCGTTGAGGACGCAAGAGCCGAATCGGGCAAATCGCTTGACGAAATGTTCCGCGAGGTGTTCAGAAACAAAGGAGGTGCGCTCTGATGTTGAAAAAGCTATTGAAATATGACCTGCGCGCCACATTCAAATATTGGTGGATAGCCGCGGTATCCTCTTTAGGTCTTGCCGTTCTCTGCGGTATCGCGCTGAACGTTCTTTCCATGCCCGAAACCGAGGAAAACGTATTTTTGACGTTGTTCTCAATTCTCGCCATCGTGCTTACGGTAATTGGCGTTTCGGCATTCATCGTTTCTGCGGAAATCTTTATTTACGTAAGATTTTATCAGAATTTCTTCTCTGACGAGGGCTATCTGACGTTTACGCTGCCCGTAAAACGCCACCAGCTGCTCAATTCCAAGCTCATATCCGCTATTCTTATCACCGCTTCCACGCTGGCTGTGGTTGCGATAGACGCGGCTATAGTTATGCTCATTCATTTCGGACCTGAGTTCTTTACGGGTGAATTCTGGGGATATATCGGCAATCTTTTCGGTGTTGTTATTGACGGCGCCTTTGAGGAGCTTGGCGCATACGCCTATATCTACCTTATCGAAATAATCGTAATTCTGGCGGCATCCGTGCTATTCTCCACTCTTTTGGTATTCACCTGCATCACCGTTGCCGCAACGATAACCAAAAAGAACAAGGTCTTTGCCGCTATCGGTATCTACTACCTTGTAAATGCGGCAATGTCCTTTATCTCCCAATTGATAACAACGGTTGGGCTCGTTGGTATCTCGCCAACGCTTGAAAAGATAAGTCAGCAGGCACTTATGCCTCTCGCGGCGCTCGTTCTGCTGGTTCTTGGTGCTATAGTTGTGGCGGCTTGCATTGCCATATACACGCTTGTACATTGGCTGCTTGACCGCAAGCTCAATCTTGCATAAGGAGGGCGGAAATATGAAAAAAAGAATTGCTTTAACTCTTATTTCGGTTTTACTTGTGGCGTGCGCGCTGATAATTCCCGCTTTTGCGGCGAACGGCGGCGAGCTTTGCATCTCGGATGATTACACGTCTGTCACCTACGGCGGCAAGACCTACGTAAAATACGATCCGCTTTATCTCAATCTTAATTGTAACTGCGTTGATATCCGCAACATAAGCTACACGGAGGAGCAGAACAACGATATTCTCTATTGCAGCGCTTATGATTACGGTGCTTTCATTATGCTGGACCTCTCATTTGCAAAGGGCGGAGATACCATAATTTATTATCTGGACACGGCATACGTTGGCGCACTTGAGGAGTTTTTAGAGAATGGCGGCAGGTCTTACATCTCAAACGACTACATTTTCGGCTACCAGACCCTTGACACAACGGCGGCAAAGCTTATGTCAACTCCGATTTTGATGAAGGGATATTGGGTTGCTCAATACGAGTTCTATCTCGGCGTTACCAATACAAGCGACGACGGATTTTTTGAAAAGACCTCGGGATATATATTTACCGACGGCGATGACTACTACTACCTGGACTACTATCAGTTTGGTGCAGACGGCGCCGAGGTATTTGATGCCATGGATCACGGCACAGTTACCGTTTACAAGATAACCGACAAGGACATTTTAAGTCAGCTCGGCGGCGACTCCGACATCATTATTGACGGCGGCGGCTACGAGCCTCTGCCTATGCAGATAATCTCAACTGTTTTGCTTGTCCTGCTTCTCGGCATAGCGCCTCTTGCGGCGGCTATCGTTTGCCTTATCTTCTCATTCAAGGCAAAGCACCCCTATAACAAGTTCCTCCGCGCCATTGCAATAGCTCTCGCGGTTGCAGTTATAGCATTTATAGTCTGCGCGATAATAGTATTTGCCGTTTGACTTTAACTGTTAAAAATGACCTTTCGCTTTCGCGAAAGGTCATTTGTTTTTATTCAAACAGGTCGTTTTCTCTGAATTGGAGCGAATATAGCTTCTTATAAGTTCCGTCCTTTGCCATAAGCTCCTCGTGTGTGCCGCGCTCTGTTATTTTACCGTCCAGCACAACGGCGATCTCGTCCGCGTTGCGTATGGTGGAAAGTCTGTGCGCCACGACAAGCGTGGTTCTTCCCTTACAAAGCTCGTCAAGTGACTGTTGGATAAGCACCTCGGTCGTATTGTCAAGCGCGCTGGTCGCCTCATCCAGAATGAGAATTGCAGGGTCCTTAAGGAAAACGCGCGCGATACTCAATCTTTGCTTTTGTCCGCCCGATAGCTTTACTCCGCGCTCGCCTATCTCGGTGTCATAGCCTTTTTCAAGTGTCATTATATAATCGTGGATATTGGCTCTGCGCGCCGCCTCATAGACCTCCTCGTCGCTTGCATCGGGTCTGCCGTAAAGAATGTTTTCCTTTATCGTTCCAACGAACAGAAACACGTCCTGCTGAACTATACCGATATTCTTACGCACCGAGCCCAAGGTGAGATCCTTTATGTTCTTGCCGTCTATCAGTATCTCGCCGCTACCTTCGTCAAGCTTATAAAAGTTGGGTAAAAGGTGGCAAAGAGTGGTCTTTCCGCCGCCCGAGGGTCCGACCAAGGCAAGCTTTCTGCCCTTTTCAAGCTTGAGGTTTACGTTGTGCAGCACCTCGCGGCTGTCCTGATAAGCATAGCTTACGTTGCGAAATTCGATAACACCTTCAACCCCCTCAAGCTCCGAGGCTCCCTCTGCATCGGTTTCGGGCTCCTCGTCCATTATCTCACAGAATCTCTTAAATCCGCTGACGCCGTTCTGGAACTGCTCCATAAAGCCGATAAGAGTGTTTACGGGATTTATAAAGAGGTTGACGGATACGATAAACGTGGAATAGTCACCGAATGAAATTCTGCCTGCATAGAGGAAAAGTCCGCCCGCGATGAGAATGAACACGTTGAAGACATCGGTTACAAATGAGGTTGAGGAATGGAACTTTGCCATGGCGCTATATGCCCGTCTTGACGAATCCACAAATGCATCATCACCCTTTTTGAACTTTTCAAGCTCGCGATCCGAGTTTGTGTATGCCTTGGTAACGCGGATTCCCGTTACGCTGCTTTCAACCGCGGCGTTTATGGTGGCATTGCTCTTTCTCCTATCGTCAAAGGCACTCTTCATTGCCTTTCTGTAATGCATGGTCACTACAACGAGGATCGGCACGCAGGCAAAGATAATAAGTGTCAGTATCCAATCTATCGACATAAGATAGATAAAGGAAAGCACTATCATAACCGAGCTGATGAGCAGATTCTCGGGTCCGTGGTGCGCGAGCTCGCAGACCTCGAAAAGATCGCTTGTGATTCGCGTCATTATGCGGCCCGTTTCGTTGTTATCGTAAAACTTAAAGGGCAGCTTTTGCAGGTGTCCGAAAAGATCCTGGCGCATCCTGGACTGCATCTTTACGCCTATCAGGTGTCCGTAATACTGCACGAAATAGCGCAAAAGCATTCTCACAACGTACAAAGCCAGCACGATAGCGCCCGCTATAACGATAGTGACGTACATTTTATTGGGTATATACTCGTTGAGCATTTTGTTTGTGACTATCGGATACACCATTCCGATAACCGAAATAAGCAAAGCCGCCAGCATATCAAGTGCTAACATCTTTTTGTGCGGCTTGTAATAATTTATAAATCTCTTTAACATCTGCTTCTCCTACATCAAAATACTCCAATATTATACCGCAAAACTCAAAAAAAGTCAATCTGTCAATGCAAAAAAAAGGCGTTGGAAGCCGAAATTCAGCTCCCAACGCCAAAGCTTTATAATTTTATGCCTCAATTACTGTGCCTGTGTTTTCGGATGCCGCAACTGCCATCTCGCGAAGCTTGATAACAGCCTTGGTTTCCTCGCCGTCAAAGCTGAACTTACCCGTTTCATAGAAGTTGAGTATGTCGGCGATAAGTCCCTTGAAGAAGGGCTGAGTTACCTGCTTCCAGCCCTCTTTACCCTCGGCATTAGCCATATAGGTTCCAAAAGGCATTGAGCGGCCGTATATCATGGTTGCGGTCTTGCCGCTTGCAAAGCTAACGGTAATGAACATCTGCGTTCCGTGGGGATTAGCCACAACGCTCGCGATATCGGTTCCCATCTTCTTTACAACCATTTCGCACTGGTGAACGATGTACTCCTGAATTGAGCCGCCACCGCCGATGGTGATCATGCTGGTAGGATCCGCGATATTGTTGAGAACACGTCGGCAAAGCTTGTTGACCCTGCGGTGCTCCCTTCGGAGCCAAGCTCTCCCAACTACGTTAAAAACGCCATATTAGGCTTTTTGTTGGGTCTTGTTCTTTCCGTTGTTGTGATAGTAATTAAGGAAATGTTTAATGTAACCGTCCGTTCTGAGGAGGATATCAGCCAGTGCTGTAAGTATCCCGTTCTGGCGTCCGTTCCGGATATGACCGCGCCTACCAAGGGCGGCTATTACGGTTACGGCAACACGGGTGACGACACTCTCCTTTCGGGCGCTATCGCAAGAGCGCGCGCCGAGTACGGTGACGGAATATGCGCTCTGAGCAGAAATCCTCGGCGTGACAGATACAGATACGGT
>JAFQLG010000023.1 GCA_017414605.1 Clostridia bacterium | reverse complement strand
GCGAAGGGGATCTTCTATACCCTCCAGGACTTGCGCAGCAAGTCGGTGGATCAATCTCTCGCCTCGCGAGAGATTGAGTAGCAAACCGCAGGTTTGCGATGGGTTCAAATCCCCGCGCTTTTTGCTTATCTTCGGGGTGAGCGAAGGGGATCTTCTATACCCTCCAGGACTTGCGCAGCAAGTCGGTGGATCGACCGCGAGCCCCGGCGAGCGCGTCGAGTAGTAGCCTTTAGGCTACGTGCGACCTCCCGACTTGTCGGGAGTGTCGGTAAGCAGCACGTTTTCGGGCTGCGTGTGGTTCAAATCCCCGCGAATTTCGTTTATTTGGGGTGAGCGAAGGGGATCTTCTATACCCTCCACGCATCAATTCCTTACAAAAAATCACGCAGGACGGAAAATCCGTCCTGCGCTTTTTCTTTTAGCTGTATTTCAGCTTTGTTTCGCCTTAGTATTACTGTGCGGGGAACAATACGGGCATATCGGTTACGATTGCGAGAGCATTAAGTCTTGCCTGGAGCTCTGCGATCTCCTCATCGCTCTTACCCTGGCTGTTCTCTGCATAATAGGTTTCCATTGCAGAGGAAAGCTCTTCTCTGTCCTGATTGGTGGGATAAATACCGTAGGGGTTTTGCTCACCCGTGCTCGCGGTGCTGAGAATGGTTGCACTTACGACCTCGGAATTAACGATAAGAGATACGAAATCATCGGCGTTAGTGTCGAGCTTACCCTCGCCACCGGTTCCGAACAGTCTTCTTTCGTCCTCGCTGTCAGCGCCCTTCATTGCGAGGTCAAGAACGGTATTGACCGCATCTGCCTCTGCCTTATAAGCCTCGGAATTCTCCTCTGCGCTGAAGCTTGCCATGTTGGTAAACAGGTCGCTTACGCTGCTTGCAACGGTGTGCGCCTTTTCCTCGCTGGAGCCGTACTTTATCATGGAGGAAGGAGTTACCATGGAGCTGAGCATATCAGCCTTGTCGGGATCGAGGTCCTCGATGAGCTTTTGGGTGTTCTCTCTTCTCTCTTCCTTTGTTGCGTTCTCGTCCTTTACGGAGTTGACCATGGTTATCGTGTTGGACACCGTATTGGTAGCGTCCTCATAGGTGTAGTCGTCACTTACGAGGTTGTTGAGCTTGTCGGAGAAGGTACTTGCCTCTTTAACGGTAAGTCCCATTTCGTCCTTCACCGTTTCGGACTGCATAATAGCCTTCATTATATCGTTTCTTGCCTGCTGGCTGAATATCTCGGTAACGCGCATCTTGTCAAGCAGCTTACCCATATCCTTTATGAGCTCGTCATGCGACTTGTTGTCAAGCGCGCCGTCCGCAAACATCTCTGCGGCAACCGAGAACATCTCGGATATCTTTTCTGCCTCTGCGGTTGGATCCTGGCACTCGCTGTATTTGCTCATGTGCGAGAGTATCGCATCCATGGTAACGATGCTGGATATTTCGGCTGTCTTATTTGCGGAATAGAGATAGGCCGCATCTCCGATCTCCTTGCCCGAAGCGCCCAGCTGGAACGCCGCGGAAGAAGCATAAGTATCCTTGCTATAGATCTTGGGGTTGAGAACGCGATCACCGATGCTTATAGTTCCATCGGAATTGATGGTTATGGAATTGCCGCCCGAAAGCGTACTGAACGCGCTGCCGCCCGAGGTATAAACGGAGTCCGCAACCGGAGCGGAGGCGGAATATACAAGGAAGAATTCCTCAACGTCCTCGCCGTTAAGATCGGCAACCTGGCCAAGATCGTAAATGAGGCTCTCGGCAACAAGCTCTGCCTGCTCATCCGTTATCTCCAAGCCGTGATCCTCAAAGTTTCTTACAACGCTCTCGGCTACAACGGCGGTGCGGTTTTCCTCGCTGTATCTGCTATCGTTGAGCACGACAACCAGCTCTTCCATTATGCCGTCATAAAGCTCATCGGCATCTGCGGGCACCTTTAAGGTGGAAGCCAGCGCTCTTACGCTTATCTTGGTTATTTCATCGGAAATAACGCTCATTCTCTCGTTTTTGTTAACGGTAACTATAAGCTCGCCGATAACGCCTTCCTTGCCGAATTTCTGGAGCATCTTGTCATAATCGTCAAGGCTGGACATCATATCGTGCTTAACGAGGACCTCAAGCACAGAGGTAACCGTTCTCAGATCCACGCTTATCGTTTCTCTGGTTGCTGTTGCGAAAACGCTGATCATGGAATCCATCATAGGATCAAGCAGCTCGCCCATGGTTATCTTTTCAATACCCATAAAGCTTTCGCCCGCATCCCAGCGCTCTGCCATCTCGGTAACAACGCCCGAAACGGTGTATTTGAGCAGCGCCGAGCCATCCAGTCCGTCTATCACGCTGTTAAGCGCATCCACCTGCTCCTGACCTATGGTCAGCTCCTCGCCCCCAAATCCAGAGAATGCGGGAATGAAGCCGACTATCGTTATAATATCATCCTTGAGGTAAACCTTTTCGCCCTCAAAGTTTGCGGATGCCAAGGAATTGAACAGCCAACCCGAGCTTGCCCTGTATACGCCGAACACCTTGTTTTCCTTTGCGTCTTTTACAAGCTCCGCAAGGTCAATGTCGCCCAATGCTTCAGGCTGCTCTTGTGCCTCCTCTGCCTCTTGCTCCTCAAGCAATACCTCGCCTGCGCTGACCGCGAGGTCAAGCGCGCCGACTATGGGCATCATGATTATAAGCGATGCCACGATACCGCAGGCAACGCCCACGCCAAGACCGCCCAGGCGATGCGCAACGCCTCTCTGCTTGCCAAGCGGGGGTATGAATTTTATCACTATGGAAACAACTATCGCCATTATTACCGACAGCACGGCATACACCGCCATAAAGAAGAAGGGCGCGATTATCATTGTGATATAATAGAGTGCGACCTCGCCTATCTCCTCAACCGAGAAAAGCGCACCAAACTCACCCATATCAACGTTTGCATTGATAAAATCAATTAAAGTCATCATCAAGGTCGAGGTGGGGGTGCAAACAAATGCAGTTATTATCGCCGCGATTATTGCCGAAAGAACTATGGCAACAAGCGAGCCGATCGTCTTTTTAAGTCCGCGGATAAGTCCCTTGAGCAGATTAACGATGACAAAAAGCGCCGTTATTGCCAAAAGTCCGTACGCTACGTACTCAAATTTGAACATTTTTCTACCAACCTTTCCGTTTTGAAAACGTTTTACAATTTATGTTACACCTACATTGTACACCCATTTTTGTAAAATGTCAACCGATTTGCCTATATTAGTATTTATACTATTAAATTTAGTTATTTTGCCCCGCCTCTTATCTGTTTCTTATGCAGTATTTTGCATAGTCCGCAAAGGACTTTTCGTATTGCGCGTTGGCTTTCACGTATGCATCGTAATCGCCCGCAAAGAAGCAGATCATTGCAAGAACGTACATCGAATACATCGCCGAATATGGCGCGGGAACGCAAAGCTCGCTATCTCCGCTGATGCAAAGGTCAATATCCTTTGGCGCCGTTTTGTGTATCTCGCACATAACTCTCGCCTCTGCATCGCCAAGCCAAGAAAACTTTGCTTCCTCAGATACTTCGTTCGCTTTTAAGGAATCAACTATAGCTATAAGCTCTCCTGCTTTCATTCTTTTTCTCCTTTCAATTTATTCGCTGCACGGATAGCGTATACCTAATTGTATCACACATTTTTCATTTTGTCGGCCCCAAGAAACGCAAAAAAACTGCCCGACTTCCTTATGAGAAGTCGGGCGATCCCTCGTTATTTTTGTTTTTTACTTTTTGATGACGTATCCGCGCGCGGCAATTATCTCGCCATTGTAATCATAGGGCTCATCGTTGAAGTTTGCGATGACCTCGGTTCCGTCAGCATAAACGCTGCGAGCAACTCCGCTTGTGCGCAAGGAGCCGTCCGGCTCGATAGTAACGCTGCGGGGCTCAAGCTCCTCAAAGTTCAGCATCTGTGCCGTGTATGCAGAGCGCAATTCAAAGCTCAGGCGCTTTGAGTGGTCGTCAAAGTTGGTGGGCAACAAGGTATAAAGTGCCTGATAGAGCTGATACTCGCTTCCGTGAACGGGAGAATATCCCTCTCCGAAATAGTTCATAACGCTATCGTGGTAGACCATCTGCCACATGGGAACGGGTACGGGCACGGGGCCATCCGCGCGCACGGGGAAACCGCCATAGTGCAGTCCGCCGTATGCACCGATGTCCACAACGTCCG
>JAFQLG010000022.1 GCA_017414605.1 Clostridia bacterium | reverse complement strand
ACTACCGAGCCCGCGACTACGGAAACGACCGAGCCCGCGACTACGGAAACGACCGAGCCCGCAACTACGGAAACGACCGAGCCCGTAACTACGGAAACCACCGAGCCCGTAACTACGGAAACCACCGAGCCTGCGACCACGGAAACAACCGAGCCTGCGACTACGGAAACGACCGAGCCCACGACTACGGAAACGACCGAGCCTGCAACTACGGAAACTACCGAGTCCGTGCCCGAGGAAACCGAGCCGCCGTATTCTATAAGTGTGTACCCGGCGAATGATTTCGGAAGCGCGGATTGGGACGTGGTCCCCGACGCTGCTTATTATCTTATAAAGGTTTACACCCTTGAAGATGGTGAGAGGGTAGACGTTATAGAATATACCAATATTGCATACCAATACGCAAGCAGCTACAACCATACGTATCTTCCCCGCGGATACGGCATCGAGGTAATACCTCTTGATGCGGACAAAAACGAAATAGATATCGGATGCGAGCTTGTTTTGGATATTTTCGGTGAGCTTTCGGAAAGAAAGCCTTACGCATATCCCTTTGAGATGGCCGTTTTAGCTCAAGACTATGATTTCTATTGGGCGGATCTCTACGCCTTTGACGTGCTTGAAAATATAATTGAGGACAGCGTAGTGCAGGGCGAGGATGGAGTTCTCACCTTCAGCGCAACCTCGCCTGATGGCAGGGTCATACGCTTTTACGGGCAAAACGTAGAGTACAAGAACGGAAATCTCTATATGAAGGACGGTGGCGGCATATGGAGCCTTGACGCGTTGGGACGCATTTTGGCAACCGACGTTCACACCACCGGAGAATTTCCCAACTATTTCGGCGTTATGTATGAGCCGGCTTATACCTTTAAGGCAAGCAAGCTGAGCGTTGACAGCCCCGCGGAGCTTTATAAGGGAAATAGGAACGGCAACAGCAATATCCGCGGAGCTCAGGATTATTTCCGCATCATGGCATATGACACACAGGGCAACTTCTTCTCGCTTTTGTCGACGCGCGGCTTTGAGCATGAAAAAGAAAACAACTATGAGGTGGATAAGCTGGTCATATATTATGATACCGAAAGCTATACCGCAAGTATCCTGGCGCGTGATTTTGACCGACACTTTACAGGGTCTTATATGTACGGCGAGTTTTACGATCCTTCAAGAGAGGTGTTCCGCCCCGAAATAAATCAATATAGCTTCTATTTGAAATATGCCGTTAAGCCCGAGGGATATATAGGCAATCACGAGATATACATCAATACAACCTTTGAGTCGGACGAGTGGTTCACGGTAGGTGATCTGCGCGACAAGGACGGAAACGTTATGGATAAGGAAAAGGACGGCTTAAAGCCGGGTGCCACCATTGACGTTACCATTGGCGATTACACGCTGCCCGCTCCCTTATGGGTGCTTCCTCGCAAAAATGACGCAAATAACAACAATCAGCTTGTGCCAAACGCTTATCCTGCGGTGGTTGACGTTGAACTCAACGTTCTCGTTGTTCCTATCGTTTGGCAGGATACGCCCGACGTTGTGACGGATGAACAGCTTGCAGAGATACTTCGGGCTCTTGGTCGCGTGATGGATGAGGACGGCAACGTTACAGACTATACCGACGCCACCCTGCGCCAAAAGCATTCGCTTAGCGATTACTTTAACACGGCATCATACGGAAAGCTTAAGATAACGTCTTTCTTAACCGATTGGTGCTACATGGATCGTAACCGCGCCGACAACACCTTTGCTTTGAGCCATGAGGTCGCATCGGAGATCATAGACAAGGTATACGAGATGTATCCCGATATGGATTTCTCCGCATTTGACGGCGACGAAAACGGATATTTTGATTCCGTTATATTTATAAACGTACAGACTGTAGGAACCATGACCCAGAATTTCTACACCCCCAAGGGCGCGGGCGCAGACGGCAAGCTTGGCATAAACTGCTATTCCAATATCCCGATAGACAGTATTGATGGCAACGTTATCATACACGAGTTTGGCCACAATCTCGGAATCGTGGATTACTATGACGTAACCTACACGGGTATCAATGCGGTTGGAGGCTTTGATATGCAATCGGGCAACTCGGGTGACTGGAACGCTTACTCCAAGTACTCGGTTGGCTGGATATCACCCGAGGTGATACTCCCTGATTCTCTTGAGTCGGGCGAGAGCGTTGAGGTAACGATAGGCGCATTGGCAACCACGGGTGAAGCCATCGTTATCCCGGGTGCTGACAGCGATTATAACGGCACACCTTTCTGCGAATACATCATTATAGACCTGTTTACCGACCTCGGCGTCAACGCGGTTGATGCGGCGGCTAACGGGCTTGGCGGCGCGCTTGGCATACGCATATCTCACGTTAACGGTACTATGGAGGCGCGCGACGTTGACATAGATGGCCTCGTTCCCGAGGGAGAAACGGAAGAAACACTCTATCCTATCGGAACTATAAACAAAACCAACTCGTATAACGAAAAAGGCTCCTATCTCCTTGAGGTCATTCAGAGAGGCGGCGACAATACCTTTACCGATCTCGCTAATCTTCGAACTCAGCTGAGCAAGGACGATCTCTTCTTGGCAGGCGATGTCTTTAAGGTTGAAGAATACACCGAGTTTTTCCATAACGGACTTATGGACGACCGCACCGAGTTTGGCTACACGATAGAAATAGTTGAGATAACCGAGGGTGAAGAGCCTACGGCTACGATCCGCATCACAAGGCAGTAAAAAGCAGATGCGAAAAGCTGAATAAAAACAAAAAGCCCGCCGAGAAATCTCGGCGGGCGCTTTTTCATACGGTCTTGCAGATAAATTGAACTACGATCTTTTGTTATCCAAAAAGTCTTTTCTGTAATTTACTCCAAAGAACTCGGCAAGCCTTACAAGCTCATCGTCCTTTATTGTATTTATGCGGGGAAGATGAGCGGTCAGCATATAGATCTGGGCCGCTTTTTCAACGGTTTCGATCAGGCCAAAGGTTTCGTCCATTGTCTTGCCCGCGCCGTATATGCCGTGCATTCCCCAGATAACAAGGCGGAATTGCCTCATTTTTTCTGCGGTTGCCTTGCCTATCTCGTTTGTGCCGCAAAGCATCCATGGCAGAACGCCAACTCCGTCCGGAAAGACCACGATACATTCGGTGCACATCTCCCAGAGTGTATGCGTGAGCTTTTTCTCGTTCAACTCGTGAACGTAGTTCATTGCCAGAGTATGAGTGGGGTGTGAATGCATGATAACGCGGTTGTCGGGGTCAACGGAAAGGCGCGCGATATGGCTCATAAGGTGTGCCGGGAGCTCACTTGTAAAGCGGCCGCCGTCGCTGTATCCCCACAAAAGCTCGGCAACGTTACCGCTTTTGCCTATGCGGATTATGCCGAGATTTGCCTCGGGATCATCCGTTACGTTCTTGAAATATTTGCCCGTTCCCGTAACGATGAATATTTTGCCCACAAGGGCGCTCGCGTCAAAACCCAAGGGTATCTCGCGGATAACGCGGCTTAAGTCAAGATACTCCGCAACCTCATCTTCCTCAAGCATATAGCTGATATTGCCTCCGTTGCGCTCGTCCCAGCCCAGACGGTACATGTTGGCAGTGGTCTTTTTCATTTGCTCAACAAAAGGAGCGCTTAAAATGTTTTTCATCTCTTTGCCAAGACCTCGCTTTCGTATTTTCTGACCTCGCACAAATAGTTGTGAGGAACGCTCTCGCGGCTCAAAAATTCATTCCAGACGTCACCTAATGGCATTGTTTTCATCTCTTCCGAAAGATACATCACGTCGGTAAAGTTGTTTTGATCCTGCTTTGCTTTAAGCTCTGCATGGGGCTGGAGCAGGGCGAAGAGCAGCGCCTTTTGCAGACTTCTGACACCCGTTACCCAAGCGGAAATGCGGTTTATGGACGCATCAAAATAGTCTGTAGCGATAAACACGCGGTTAAGGGCGTTATTTCTGACGATCTCCTTGGCTATCTCGCGAGTTTCATCATCAAATATTACAACGTGATCGCTATCCCAGCGCACCGCGCGCGTTACGTGCAGAGCTATCTTTTCGTTGAAAAGCAGGAGCGACGATATTTTGTCGCTCACCATCTCGGTTGGGTGATAGTGGCCGTTGTCCATAAGGGGCGTTATGCCCTTATGATCGGAGTAGGAAAGGCAGAATTCCGCGCTTCCAACCGTGTAGCTTTCAAGTCCTATGCCGAACACCTTGCTTTCAAGCGTTACGTATACCTTTGACTTGTCGTAAGGGGTGTCGAGTATCTCGTCAAGTGATGCCTTGAAGCGTGCTCTCGGCGACAGACGGTCTGCGGGGATCTCCTTGTATCCATCGGGTATCCATATGTTCATAACGCAGGGAATGCCAGTTTCGTTCGCAAAGTACTCGGCTATTTTAAGGCAGGCAATGCCGTGGTTCACCCAATATTTTCTGACCTCTTCATCGGGAGAAGACAAGGTCAGGTTGTCCTTTACCATGGGATGCGAGAAAAATGTGGGGTTAAAGTCGATGCCCATTCCGCGATCCTTTGCAAACTGCACCCATTTTGCAAAATGGCGTGGCTCTATCTTATCTCTGCCAACTTCCTCGCCTTTCTCAAAAATGGCGTATGACGCGTGCAGATTGAGCTTCTTTTTGCCGCCGATGAGCGAGAACGCCTTGTCGTAATCCGCCATAAGCTCCTGGGGTGTGCGTGCCTTGCCGGGATAGTGGCCTGTGGTCTGAATTCCGCCCGAAAGCGACTCGCGGCTGTCAAAGCCGATAACGTCGTCGCCCTGCCAGCAATGAACGCTGATGCACACGTGGCGCAACGTGTGCAGCGCCTTTTCCGTGTCTATACCGTATTCGGCGTATATTCTTTTTGCCTATGTATATCTACTCATTTGATTGCCTCCATTTGTATTTTCAGGTTGCCAAGCGCGGTTGCCTCAATGGGTAGGGCAACTATTTTTTTGCCCGTCGCCAATTCGGTGAGGTTATTGAGATAGCCGTTTTTGGCCCCTCCGCCGACAACGTATATTTTCTCATAGGTCTTGCCCGTATTTGCCTCGAGCTCGGCTATGGCGCGCTTGTAGCTTTGCGCCAGACTGTGATAAGCGCATCGGAAATAATCGCCGATGTCCGAAAAACCGCCCGTTGCCGCGTCGAATGCCGCCCTCATGCTCTTTGGGGATAAAAATTGTGGCGAATTGGCATCAACAAGGGCCCCACATCTACTGGACTGTGCCATTTTTACAATATCCTCAAAAGACGTGTCGAGGCACAGCTCGCGCCGCAGCTCGTTGACAAGCCACATTCCCATTATGTTTTTCTGATAGCGGTTGTATCCAACGCCTCCCTCGTTTGAGTAGTTGGCAAGCCGACTTGCATTGTCTGTGATCGGGCGCTCCGTTTTAACTCCGAGCAGCGACCAGGTGCCAGAGGAGATGTAGGGTTGGTTTGCGTCCATTTCGATACCCTCAACGGCGCAAGCCGTGTCGTGAGTTGCACATAGTACAACAGCACAGTTGCCGCCGGTGCGGAGAGCCACTTCGGGCAGCAGATCGCCAAGCACTCGCCCGGGGCTTGAAGGCTTTGGAAACAGCTGCGTGGGAAGGCCCAGAGCGGCTACGATGTCGGCATCAAAATCTCCCGTTTTTGCGTTTATCAAGCCCTCAGTCGTGGCGTTTGTAAACTCGCGTGCCTTTATTCCGCATAGCTTCCACAAAAGGTATTCCGGTATCATCAAGACGTCGGTAACGTCAATCAGGCGCCCCTTGATCTTGTCGTCATAGAGCTGATAGACGGTGTTAAAGGGTTGAAATTGGCAACCCGTTTTTGCATAAAGCTCGGAGAAGGGAATCTGACTGTGCACTTGTGGAATAACGGCTTCAGTTCGGCTATCGCGGTATGCGTAAACGGGGAGCACCTCGCGCTCACCCCTGAGCAGTACGTAGTCAACGCCCCAGGTATCTATTGAAAGGCTTTCTATCTTTGGGTATTGAATAAACGCCGCTTTGATGCCCGCGATCACGTTTTGGTATAGCTCCTCTATATCCCAAACAAGATGTCCGTCGCTTTCCTTTACTCCGTTTGGAAAGCGGAAGACCTCGTTGGTTTTTATTTTACCGTCCTCTCGCCAGCCAACGATGTGCCTGCCGGACGAGGCGCCGATATCTATTGCTAAATAATAAGTCAAGGCATATCTCCTTTCACAGCTTTTCATCTTAATAATAGCACATAAGGCTAAAAAATAAAAGAACACCGTTTGACTAAAAAAGTGTCCTTATTTGTATTGATTTTTTGCTCGATATGTGGTAATATAAGGTGAGGTGATTTTTATGATCAGGCAAGAAATACTCAATATGTTCATACCGATAACCGATGAGGAAAAAGCCATTCTTGAGGGAGAGGGCGTTGACAGAAGCATATATACCACGAGCGGCGGCAACGTTATAAGGCATAAAAAGCTTGTGCCGGACGGGCGCTTGATAAGGGTCAGAACGCACACGCGATTTGTCCACTTTCCCGAGCATACCCACGATTACGTTGAGGCGGTATATATGTGCGCGGGGCAAACCACGCATATCATTAACGGTAAAAAGCTGATATTGCGGCAGGGTGAGCTGCTCTTTCTCGGTCAGAATGCGAAGCAGGAGATATTGCCTGCGGATGCCGGAGATATAGCGGTTAATTTTATTATCCAGCCTACATTTTTCGATAAAACTCTGGAGATGTTGGGGGCAGAACAGACGCCGATAAAAAACTTTTTGCTACATGCGCTCTTGGGTGATGACAATAGGGGATATCTGCATTTCAAGGTGTCGGGAGTGCTACCCGTCCAGAACCTTGTTGAAAACCTTATTTGGACCTTGATAAACGATCTTCCCAACAAGAGAAATATAAACCAGACTACAATGGGACTGCTCTTTATGCAGCTCATAAATCACACCGACAAGCTGGCACACGACAACCGCGAGGACAGGGCAATAATAGACGTTCTCCGATATATTGAGGACAACTATAAGGACGGAACTCTCTGCGAGGCGGCACGGCTTTTGCATTACGATTTTTGTTGGCTCAGCCGCGAAATAAAGAATAGAACGGGCAAGACTTACACGGAGCATCTTCAGGAAAAGCGCTTGTCGCAGGCGGCATTTTTGCTCAAGAATACGCCACTCTCGGTGGAAGAGGTTGCGCTTGCCGTTGGCTATGAAAACAAAAGCTATTTTTATCGCATTTTCAAAGAGCGATTTGGAGAGAGCCCCAAAAAGTACAAAAGAGCGGAATAAGACGGGTGCTGCGCAATCTGCTTGACAAACGCGCATCCACAGTATATAATATCAAATGCAACACAAATAAATAGAGAGGTAATTTATGATAAAGCAAAAGTGGACGGTCACGGTTGACGGTGGCGATCATACCGTGGAATACGAATGCTCGGCTATCTTTGGAAAGACCCGGCTTATAGTTGACGGCGACAGCTTCGCGGTTCGAGGAAAGCTATTTGGGATAGGACTTGAACGTCGCGAAACCATTATGGTTGGCGGAGCGCAGGCGATTTTGGATGTTAAGCGCGGCGGAAAGGCACAGCTTATATGTCGCGAGGGAGAAGTTGAGGAAGCTTAATTATACGACACAAATTCAACGCGAAATATCTTATAAATTAAGCAAACTTAATAATTTGAGTTGAAGTTTTTGCGCATAATAAAAATTTAGTTAATAAAACTTAATATATTTATCGAAAACGGCAAATATATCTTGGCTAATTAAATAAACTTAATAATTATGGCAAAAATAAATAAGCAAACTTAACAAGTTGTCAAAACGACAAAGAAATCCTGCAAAAATAGTTAAGTAAGCTAAATAAAAATGGCGGAGATATGCTCCGCCATTTTTAATTTGGTTTGTTAAGATCAATCAAGCAGTCTGAATCCTGCCGTTTCCGTTACGGGAAGAGAGAACACGATGGGGTGCGCACCCTCAGCATAGGTGTAGGACGCGATCGCACGCATTATGTCCGATCTCTGCTCCTTCTTCGTCACTATGTAGGTTATCTCCTTCTCGTCCGAGATAGACATACCGAAAAAGGTGTCGGTGCCGAAAGCAGCGGTACCCTTTGCCTTCATAATAGTTCCGCCCGTTGCTCCTGCGGCTCTTGCCGCCTTCATTATCTCGTCGCTATGACCCTTTGCGCAAATTGAGATCACAAGTTCCATATCTATTTTCCTTTCATAAGCGTATGGTGGGGTGAAATTTTCCTCGTTTTCGTCTTTAACGATGTGAGAAAGGACCTTTCTCGATGCCAGACTTTGCAGGGGAATGGCAAGTGCTATTCCGCGGTCCGGCAGGTCTATATTCATTTTGTGTGTCAGCCCATCCTTGAGCTCATACACCTTGTTATGTGTAACGATGGACTGCATCAGCACCTTTTCCGAATGCTCGAGGCCTAACATGTCAAGCGTTTCGGACCTCGCGGCACCCTCGCAAAGAGAGGCGTATATGGGAGATGCCCCATGCTCTCTGAAAAACTGCGAAAACTGTTCGGCATCGGCTCTTTTAATGATACTTAAGAACAAATACAAGCTTTGCATAAGGCTTACTCCTTTCTCGCTTTTCTTGCACCTCTCGATGCTCGAGCGGGCTTATATGTGGAAAATTCAATTATTTCTACGTCATAGTCGTCCACAGGCGCGTTGCCGTGCTGCATAAGCTCGATAACCGTTGTGTCGAGCTCTGCCTCGTGCTCCTCGGCCTGCTTGTGTCTGGACTTGAAGCTTATACCAACTATCTGAATAGTTATGGTCGGTGTCATTGCAACAAGCGCTATCGTGCCAAAGGCATCTATCATAACGCTACCTGCTCCTCTGCCTGCCGCCGTGCAAACGCCGATGGAGAGCGGCAAGAGGAAGGTTGCCGCCATAACGCCCGAGGCAACTCCGCCTGCGTCAAATGCTATGGACGTGAACAGAGGGGGCGCGTAGAATGCAAGTACTACTGCCGCAATGTAACCAATAATAAGGAACGGGAGAATGGATATTCCCGTAAGCGAGCGAAGCATGGCGATTCCCGCCGAGATCGCAACACCTGTCGCCATAGTCAAGGGCAGGATCTTTTTAGGTATCGTGCCCGAGGTCGCTTCCTCTACCTGCTTTTCAAGCACGCCAACTGCGGGCTCGGCATAGGTCATACAAAATCCTATCAGCATTCCTATAGGCACTATCACCCAAGCATGCTCCATTTGTCCAAAGGTTTCGCCAAGGTAGCTGCCAACGGGCATAAAGCCAACGTTAACGCCCACCAAGAACAAGACCATTCCAACAAAGGTATATCCCGCGCCCACGAATATCTGTGTCATTTCCTTTTTGTGAACGCGAACGGTGAGGTACTGATATATAAGGAAGAATGCGAGAATGGGCAAAAGTCCCATAAGCACGTCGCCTATAACGTGCGGTATTTTTTCCAGAAAAGCAAGGCCCATCTGCTGAGAGTTGTTAAACACGGGAGGATTGTGCGGCGTGTAGAATATCTTATCAAAGCCGCCCGCAAGTCCCATAACGAGAACGGCGATTATCGGACCTATGGAGCATATTGCCATAAGACCGAACGTGTTATCGTCATCGGAATTTTGCGAGGAAATCGCCGCGATACCTGCGCCTATCGCCATTACGAATGGTACGGACATGGCGCCCGTTGTAACACCGCCCGCGTCAAACGCGATGGCTAAAAATTTGGGGTCTATGCAATAAGCAATTATGGCAAGGATGAGAATTATTCCGTATCCTGCGGCAAGTATGTATTTCATCTTGACGTTGAAAACTATTCTGAATACCGCGAGGACCAGGAATACGCCAAGTCCTGCCGCAACGGCGAGGATAAAGGGCATCTTCATATCTCCCGTGTAGCCCGCAAGCACGTGCAGGTCGGGCTCGCTTATGGTGATAAGCACGCCCACTATCAAGGAGATGAGAGCGATTATGGGAATGTTTCTTGATTTGGTCAGGTTTGCGCCTATGTGCCCGCCGATACGCGACATGGACATATCCGCGCCCATGGAGAAAAGCCCCAATCCGACCGTCAACATACAAGTACCCACAATGAATGCCAAAAATATGTCGTTTGGCAAGGGGCACACTGTAAATGACAGCAGCAAGATGATCAGCGCAATGGGCATTACCGACCCACAGGCTTCTTTTATTTTTTCTATAATAAATTCAAACCGTATATGTTTCATTATTTCCTCTTTGCATACTTCTTCATTATAATTATAGTATAAAACGCAGCTTACAAGGTGGACTGTTTAAGACTTCAAGGTTAATATTTTGTAAACATAAGGCCTGCTTCGTCCAAAACCGACAATTTTGTTTGCAGCGCCCTGCAAAAGCTGAAAAACTATTGACAAAGCAGGGCAAATATGCTAAAATCTATAATTGGATAAAATTTTGGATAGAAGGCACTTTATGCGTGCCTTGGAGGTTAAAAATGAAAAATACCGAAAAGACAATGGACAAGATCGTTGCTCTCTGTAAGGGACGCGGCTTTATATTTGCGGGCTCCGAGATATATGGCGGACTCGCTAACACCTGGGATTACGGTCCTCTTGGCGTTGAGCTCAAGAACAACGTTAAAAAGGCTTGGTGGAAGAAATTCGTTCAGGAAAACAAGTACAACGTAGGCCTTGACGCCGCTATACTTATGAATCCTCAGACCTGGGTGGCATCGGGTCACCTCGCCGGCTTCTCCGATCCCCTTATGGACTGTAAGGAGTGCAAGGAGCGCTTTAGAGCTGACAAGATAATCGAGGATTGGTGCGCGGAAACGGGCTTTGAGCTTGCAAAGCCTATCGATGCTTTCACGCATGCCGAGATGAAGGAATTCGTTGAGGAGCATAACATTCCTTGCCCCTCCTGCGGTAAGCACAACTTTACCGACATTCGCCAGTTCAACCTGATGTTCAAGACCTTCCAGGGGGTTACCGAGGATGCAAAAAATACCGTTTATCTCCGACCCGAAACGGCTCAGGGTATATTTACAAACTTTGTAAACGTTCAGAGAACAACCAGAAAGAAGATGCCTTTTGGTATCGCACAGATAGGCAAGTCCTTCCGTAATGAGATCACTCCCGGAAACTTTATCTTCCGCGTTCGTGAGTTTGAGCAGATGGAGCTTGAGTTCTTCTGCAAGCCCGGCACCGACCTTGAGTGGTTTGCATATTGGAGAGAGTTTTGCCACAACTGGCTGCTTGCCATCGGTCTTAAGGATGAGAACATCCGTCTTCGCGACCATGATCCCGAGGAGCTTTGCTTCTATTCCAAGGCAACTACCGACTTTGAGTTCCTCTTCCCGTTTGGCTGGGGTGAGCTCTGGGGCGTTGCGGACAGAACCGACTATGACCTGACTCAGCATCAGAACGAATCCAAGAAGGATCTCACCTATTTTGATCCCGAAACTAATGAAAGATATATTCCTTACGTTGTCGAGCCCTCGCTTGGCGTTGAGAGAACTGTGCTTTCCGTGCTTTGTGACGCTTATGACGAGGAGATCATTGACGCATCTAAGAATGACGTCAGAACCGTTATGCACTTCCACCCCGCTATAGCGCCCATAAAGGCTGCTATCCTTCCTCTCTCCAAAAAGCTCTCCGAGCCCGCAGGCGAGATCTATGCCGAGCTTTCCAAGTACTTTATGGTTGACTATGACGAGGCAGGCTCTATCGGTAAGAGATATCGTCGCCAGGACGAGATAGGAACGCCTCTTTGCATCACGGTTGACTTTGACACCGTTGGTGACGCCGAAAAGGCGGGCGACGGCTGCGTTACCGTTCGCGACAGAGATACCATGGAGCAGGTAAGACTGCCCATTTCCGAGCTCCGCGCATACATCGAGAAAAAGATCGAGTTCTGATCTGTGGAACTATAAACAAATCAAGCCGCAGCGCTTTTTGAGGTGTTGCGGCTTGATTTTGGGATAAAAAACAAACAAAACATTTCAAAATAAATAAAATGTTAATAAAACATGTGAAAATTAAAACAGAACGAGCCGCGCAGCTATTGCCACGCGGCTCGTTCTGTTATCCAAAATTAACAGCTAATTATCTTGTTTTAAGGTTATTGAGCGTAAACTGAATTACTTGATCTCAACGGTTGCGCCAGCAGCCTCGAGGTCTGCCTTAACCTTTTCAGCGTCTTCCTTAGAAACGCCTTCCTTAACAGCCTTAGGACAACCCTCAACGAGGTCCTTAGCTTCCTTAAGTCCGAGACCGGTGATCTCACGAACTGCCTTGATAACGTTGAGCTTCTTGTCGCCGAAGCCGGTGAGGACTACGTCGAACTCAGTCTTCTCCTCAACAACGGGAGCTGCTGCGCCTGCAACTGCAACTACGCCTACGGGAGCTGCTGCGGATACGCCAAACTCTTCCTCAACTGCCTTTACGAGGTCAGCGAGCTCGAGAATTGTAAGTGTCTTGATTTCTTCAACAATATTTGTGATCTTTTCGGATGCCATGTTAAATTACCTCCTGAATTATGGAAATATAAATGTTTTTTGTTTTATGCGACGTAAAGTCGATTATTCTGCAGCGGGTGCTTCTGCTTCTGCAGGAGCTTCCTCTGCTTTCTCTCCCTCGCCATCCTTGTCGATGATAGCCTGGAGAGCATATGCGAAGTTGTAGATAGGAGACTTGATAGAGCCGAGGAACTTTGCGATGAGAACTTCCTTGGAAGGAATCTCTGCAAGGGTGTTAACACCTGCTGCATCAAGAACCTCTCCGTCACAGTAACCTGCGAGGATCTGGAAGGACTCGATCTTTTCAGCGTATTCCTTGAGGATCTTCGCGGGAGCGACAGGATCTTCGGGGCTGGAGATTGCGATAGCAGTCATACCGTTGAGGTACTGCTTGATATCTCCGTAGCCGCACTCGTCGCATGCTCTGCCGGTGAGGGTGTTCTTCATAACAACGTACTTAACACCTGCTTCACGAAGAGCCTTACGGAGAGCTGTGTCGTTATCTACAGTGATACCCTGATAGTTAACGATAACTCCGGATGCGCTTGCCTTGATCTGCTCTGCGAGGTCTGCAACTACCTGTTTCTTCTGTTCGAGTATTGCGTTACTAGGCATTGTTTTTAACCTCCCGT
>JAFQLG010000021.1 GCA_017414605.1 Clostridia bacterium | reverse complement strand
GTTAAAGAAGAAAAATACGACGGAATGATCATAACGGGCGCACCTGTTGAAATGATGGAATTTGAAGAGGTTGACTATTGGCAGGAGCTTTGCGAGATAATGGAATGGAGCAAGAAGCACGTTCATAGCACGATGCATATTTGCTGGGGCGCGCAGGCAGGACTTTATTACCATTACGGGATCAAAAAATACGTTCTTGATAAAAAGCTTTTTGGAGTATTTCCGCACAAGGTGGAGCATCCAAAATCCATGCTTTTGCGCGGATTTGACAGTGAGTTTTACGTTCCTCACTCCCGCCATACAACGGTAAGAAGAGAAGACATCGAAAAGAATTACGAGCTTCGTATACTTGCTTCCAGCAAGGAGGCGGGTGTTCATATCGTATCGCGCAATGGCGGCAGACAGTTCTTTGTAATGGGACATTCGGAATACGACCCCTACACGCTGGATGCAGAGTACCGCCGCGACCTTATGGCAGGTTTGCCTATTGAAATGCCCAAGAACTACTATCGCAACGATGATCCCAATGCAGAGCCCTTGGTCCGTTGGCGCGCGCACGGAAGCCTTTTGTTTATCAACTGGCTCAACTATTTCGTGTACCAGTCCACGCCTTACGACCTTAAAAAGCTATAATTAAATGAATTGCCTTCGGCATGAATTGGCTTTGCCATGAATTGTCCTTGCGGACATGAATTGCCTTCGGCATTAAAGATGCGGGCAATTCAATTCATTTATCATGATGCGAAGCATCAATTCATGACGGCTTGCCGTCAACTCAAAAAAAGCACCGCTGATGCGGTGCTTTTTTCGTTATTTCTTTCTGAAAAAGCGCAAGGGCTTGTGCTTTGATGCCTTTTGTATCTCAAAAAGTTCGGGACTGTCGGCATTTCTTATCTTTACCTTGTAGAAGTCAAGTATCGGGATAAGCGTGAGCGCGGTAAGACCCGCGTTGAAGCCGCTGTTGTAGAGCACAAATCCGCCGTGCATGCTCGCCGTGGACGTACACACGATAGCGCTGACAAGTCCCGCGATAACTCCGTATCTGAAGCCGTAAACACCCGCGATGGGGCAAAGTCCCGTTGCAAAGGCAAGACCGCTTATGTAAGCCTGTGTTGAAAGCGTCCATGGGATAGGAGCGCCTGCGATAAGGCAAATGGAACAAACACAAGCAAAAAGCAGGGAATAGCCGACCGCTATGGGAGCTACGTTGCGGGGATGCTGTCCGTCCGCCGAAAAGGTGAGTGCCGCCAGCACCACGCCTGCCGTTGGGCCTGTAAATCCAACTCCCTCGGGAAGAAAGGGAAGAATATAGGGCAGATAGAATATCACGTTGAGATATGCAAGAATACAAAATCCGTATATACCGAAATTGATAAGACATAGCGGCATACCGAACTTGTCAACGAAATCCATTCCGTATCCTGAGCAGGATATGAGTTTTTTATAGTTTCTGAAGCTTCTGCCGTTCAGAACGTAGCCGATTATAATAGCAAGCAAGAATATGACCGTAAAAAATACGTTCATGAATATATATTGCGTGCGGCCAAACGTTTCTTGGTTATTGCCACCCGAAATGGTTACGTTATGAGGCTCAACACCAAGCGTTTTATAAAGGAAGCAGTACATGAATATTCCGAGAAGACCAATGGAAAGTCCCGCCCTGTACATACTGAAGCCGCGGTGCATTTTGTCAACTCCCGGAAGTATCGCGGGCACGAGAAAGCCTGAGGCTATACCAAAGCCTATGGAAAGAAAGATACCGAGAACGCTCACGCCGTAAATGGTCAAGGTGCGTCCGGGCGGATAGTAAAACAAAAAGTCGGTAAAGAAGGGCGCCAAAGCCGTTGAAAACATGGCAACGTGCAGATTTTGTTTGAAGGAGCGCTTGGTAATCAGGCAATATAGAAAGACACCGATGATGGGCGGCCACATATTAACGAAATTCAAGCCGTAAAAGCAATGCGCGATAATAAGCATATATGCCGCAAAGGTCGTTGCGGTAGCGTGCGCGTGTGCCCAAAGCAGAATAAGCGTGCAGGCAAGTCCGCAGACCGCAGCGTTGAACAGCGTACTTGCAAGGCAGCCTAGCATAAAGTAGTCGGTGCTAAGACGGGCAGGGCCCGTTAAAAGCTCGGCAAAATTTTGCCAAAATTGCTCATCCGAAACGCCCGTTACAGACATAGCTATCGGTACGGAAATAAACAAGGCGAGGGTAAGCACGACCATAAAGAAACGGAGCGCTATCTTATTTTGCTTTATGCGCACGTAAGGTATGTTTTCATTTTCGTAAACGTCAAGGTTTATGCCGATATCCATAGCCGCAGCCTCCTGTCCTCGTTATTATTTATATTGTAACATAAAATTTGACAAAATGGAATGGGATTTTACAAATTTTTGATGCAAAAAATGACCGCTCTTTTTGAGAGCGGTCAAAAGTGCTTTATATATCGTTTTTGCAGACGTCCGCGAGGGTTTCGCGCGCAACTGCGAGGTAGTCACGGCCGCCCGAGAGCATTACAACGGGGGGCTTTGGCAGTCTGTTGTAATTTGATGCCATAGAATAGTTGTAAGCGCCCGTTGTCAGCACTGCGATAACGTCGCCGCGCGTTATATCGGCTGGAAGCTGTACGTTTTCCTGAATTATGTCGCCGGATTCACAGCATCTGCCCACGAGGGAGCAGGTAAAGGTGGGAAGGGTAGAGTTCATTTTACCCGCCGCGCAAACGGTGTAGGGTGAGCGATAGAGCGCGTAGCGCGGATTGTCCGCCATGCCGCCGTCAACAGAAACGTAGTTTTTGTATCCGGGAATACGTTTGACCGTTCCCGCGGTGTAGAGAGTAACACCTGAGTCGGCAACGATGCTTCTACCCGGCTCAAGACGGATAGAGGGCAGACCGATGCCGAGCTTTTCGCAATAAGCCCTTACGTGCAGTCCGACCTCGGCTATATTTGCCGTAATATCGATTTCGGGATCGCTTTCAAGATAGCGCACGCCGTATCCGCCGCCGAGATCCAGCTCATGAGTTACAAATCCGCAGGTCTTATTCATATGTGCGATAAAGTCAAGCATTATCTCGCTCGCGCGCAAGAATACGTCCGAGTCAAACACCTGTGAGCCAACGTGACAATGGAATCCGTAAAGCTCCACCGAATCAAGCTCAATGGCATATTTTGTTATTTGCTCTGCTTGTCCCGTTTCGATTGCCGAGCCGAATTTTGAGTCCACCTTGCCCGTTGCAACCGCCTCGTATGTATGGGGGTCGATACCGGGGGTGAGGCGGAGCAGTATTTTTTGCTTTACGCTCTTGGATCTTGCGATCTCGTTGATCGCGTCAAGCTCCTCAACGTTGTCAACCACAAAGTAGCCTATGCCAAGCTCAATAGCGTAAGAGATGTCGGCATCCGTCTTGTTGTTGCTGTGAAAATAAGCTTTTGAGAGAGGAAATCCGACAGATGCCGCCGTGTAAAGCTCGCCCGAGGAAACGATATCCGTTCCCAGTCCCTCTTGCATAATAATACGGTACATCTGCTTGAAGGAGGCCGCCTTGCTGGCATAGAGAGGGTAGGAATCCTCGCCAAAAGCCGCCTGCATAGCCGTTTTATAGGTGCGACAGCGCTCGCGGATGCGATCCTCGTCCATTACGTATAAAGGAGTTCCGTATTTTTTAGCCAACTCGACCGTGTCAACTCCGCCAAGGGCGAGATGACCGTTCCCGTTGACCGAAAGATTGCTGCAAATCATTTTTTTCATATTAATTTCCTATCATACTGTGCATATCGTAGAGTCCTGCGGGCTTTGAAATAATAAACTCCGCCGCGGCAAGCGCGCCCTCGGCAAAAAGCGTGCGGCTATGTGCCTCGTGCTTTAGGGTTATGGTCTGCGTGTCCGTGCCGACTATTACCTCGTGCTCGCCAACGATATTACCTATTCTTATAGCGTGAACGCCTATTTCGTTCTTGTCTCGCTTTGCCTGACCCTGTCTGCCAAAGGTAAAGAAGGCGTGCTCGCGTATCTTCTGAAGCTCGCGCGCCAAAAGCAAAGCCGTTCCGCTGGGAGCGTCAAGCTTGCGGTTGTGGTGCTTTTCAATTATCTCAATGTCGGCATCGGGGAAGGTCCTGGCCGTCGTTTTGGCAAGCTCACAAAGGAGCGCGACTCCAAGCGACATATTTGCCGAGTGAAAAATGGCGATGCTTTTTGCCGCCTCTGTAATTAGCGAGCTTTCGCGCTCATCGTGTCCCGTTGTAGCCAGAACCACGGGGATACCGTTATCTTTAGCGTAATTCAGGAGCGCTTCGGTGGCGCTGTGATGAGAAAAGTCAATTATACAGTCGGGCATTACGTCAACGTCTGCCCAAGAGGTAAATACCTTGACCTCGCAGTTATCCTGCAAAGCTATATCAACGCCGCCGCAAAGGGTAGCGCCGCGATAACCCTCAAGTGCCAATTTTTTGACCTCGGCGCCCATACGTCCGCCGATACCGTTTATTAAAACGTTCATAGTATGTCTCCAAATCAAATAAGATTGAGTCCCCTCATGATCTCAAGCATCTTTGCTTCATGCTCGGGCTCCATTTCGGTAAGAGGCAGGCGCAGGCTGTTTTCACAAAAGCCCATAGCCGCCATAGCCGCCTTAACGGGAATGGGGTTGACCTCTGAAAAGAGCGCGCTGATAAAGGGAAGAAGAGAAAGCTGAGCCGCAACCGCATCACGATGATTGCCCTCAAAGAAATCATGGCAGATCTTGCTGGTTGCGCGGGGCATAGGATTGGACAAAACGGAAATTACGCCCTTACCTCCAAGTGAGAGAATAGGAGTTATCTGGTCGTCGTTACCCGAATAAATGTCCATCTTGTCGCCAACGAGGTGCGCAAGCTCGGCGATCTGCGAAATGTTTCCGCTCGCCTCCTTGATACCAACTATATTAGGATGCTCCGCAAGTATTGCCGCCGTTGCGGGAAGAATGTTGCAGCCCGTGCGCGAGGGCACGTTATAGAGAATTATCGGGATATCGGATGCATCCGCAATAGAGGTAAACATTTTGATAAGACCTTTTTGCGTTGCCTTGTTGTAATAAGGTGTTACAAGGAGAGCGGCATCCGCGCCCGCTTCAGCGGCGTGACGCGTAAGCTCTATAGCATATGCGGTATCGTTTGAGCCTGTTCCCGCGATAACGGGAACGCGACCTCTGACGGTGTCAACGCAGAACTTGATAACGTCCTTATGCTCGTCGTCGGAGAGGGTAGATGCCTCGCCCGTGGTTCCGCAAACAACGATAGCGTCGATGCCCTCGTCTATCTGCCAGTTTATGAGCCTTTCAAAGCTTTCGTAGTCAACCTTGTCGTTCTTTAAGGGGGTAATTATCGCCGTTGCCGCACCTGTAAAGATAGTCTTTTTCATTTTATGATCTCCTTTGAGAAAAAAGATATTGATATCAAAAAAGCAGAGGCACAAAGTGCCTCTGCTACTAAATGCCGCGTAAACGGCAAATTTTTCGTAGTAGATAGCACTCCGCCAGATATATGGCGACAGTATAACGGATATTGTCCGAAATACCAGCACAGTCCCGCGTTAATCGACTGAACTTCGGCACCTGATCCTTTCCTTTTCGCAACGCCAACGCCGCTATGCGCGAAAGCTACTCATACCAAGGTGCGCCTCTATCATATTGAAACAAGTATAACATAATTGTTTTTAGTTGTCAATAGCTTTTATATTATATTATTATATTTGATCGGGCTTCAACCATTATTGAAATAATATCAGTCAAAAATTAATCAAACATCCATTTAAGCACGTTTTGAATATGCTTGTCCCAGAATTCCCAATTATGAGTGCCATGCTCCTCAATATATTCCAGCTCGTATCCGAGAGAACAGAGCCTGTCGCGCAAGCGAACGTTTTCGCCGTACAGTCCGTCCTCGGTACCGACCGCCATGAAGAGTCTGGGGCGAGCGACGTTTTGTGCACATCTGTCGGCGAGGAAAAACAGATCGTCCTCATCGGGTATGGGTTGACCTTCTCCAAATATGGTTTCCATAAGCCCCCGTTTCCAATCGTCCTTAATGTCGGTAGCAGAGGATAGACCTGCGGCAGCGCAGAAACGGTCCGGCTCGCGCAAAGCCAACTTGAGCGCCCCATAGCCTCCCATGGAAAGGCCTGCAACATAGTTATCCTCGCGCTTGTCGGAAACGTTGAAAAACTCACAAATAAGTTTTGGTAGCTCGTTTGCCACGAAGTCATAATAACGCAGACCGCATTTCATATTTGAGTAAAAGCTTTTGTGAACGCAGGGCATAACAACGCAAATACCGTATTGTGATGCATATCGCTCGATAGATGTGTGGCGCATCCAGATAGAGTGGTCGTCACTCAATCCGTGCAAAAGATAAAGACACTTGTATTTTTTGTCGCCGCCTTTGGCGTCTACGCCTATCTGTCCCGAGGTACGCTTCTGCGGTACGATAACGTAAGCCTCGGTCTGCATACCGAGAGACTCACTGAAAAAATGAAACTGCATAAATGCCATTTTCTTATCTCCTTCCAAAAGGGAATAGCTTTAATTCAGTATAGCATAAGCCTGCATATTTGTCAATTATCCTCAAGATTTATTCGTAAAACGAAATGCGGCGCAAACATTTCCAATCCGCACAGGTGCGGATAGGATGTGGTCACGAAAGCAAAGTCCAACAGCAAAAAAACCGATAGGCATCAGCCTATCGGGTTTTTTGTGAGTAATCTAAATTTTTGATACCTTTTTTGGGTGGGTGCAAATTTTAGAGTTTGGGGTGCATTTCGGTGATAAGGTTTGCACCCATTTTTAGTTATATAAATTGGAATTGGTCAGTCACTTAGAAAAATCAATATCATAACGAGTTCCGTGAGATAACAGTAATCCGTATGTTAGTTCAATTCGCAAAATGCATGTATTCACATCGTCAAAATTATTATGTCCGTTATCAATCCATTCAGCAAACATGGTGCGCATCAAATTGGCAATTTCTTTATTCTC
>JAFQLG010000020.1 GCA_017414605.1 Clostridia bacterium | reverse complement strand
ACCTATGCTTGTGACACTATCGGGGATGGTTACGGAGGTTATTGCCTTTTCCGCGAATGCGCTACTTGCTATATGTGTTACAGGCAAACCCTCGTATTCCTCGGCAAATACAACTCTTGTAGAAGTACCAACGTAGCCAACGACTTCGGCGTAAGTTCCATCAGCAGATGGGAAATAAAACACGCCGTCGGAGCCTGCTATGGGATTATCGCAAACGGTGCAATATCCGTCGCTGGCAAGTGTGTGCGCCACTTGGCTGCTTGTGTTCTTACAAACAGAGCAGATCTGCCAATGCACGCCTTTATCCCAGCCGTATTCCTCTTTCCATTCGTGAGATGCGGGGACGGGTTCCTGTGCAATAAGTACGGTTTCGCATACAGAACAATGTTTTCCTTCCGTCAAACCGCTTGTGGTACAGGTCTTGGCTACCGCCGCATCAACGACTTCGGTATGTCCGAGAGCGGCAACGGTTTCCTGTGCTACAAGGATTTCATCACAAACCGAACAATGCTTACCCTCGGTGAGTCCTGTTTCGGTACAAGTGGGAGCTACTGCTGCGTCTATAACCTCGGTGTGACCGAGAGCATTTATGCCTTGTGTTTCCTTCTCGCCGCAATCACAAACGCGCGCTTTCTGTCCGCTTTCGGTACAAGTGGCATCTTTTACGGTAGTCCATTCGCCAAACGAATGAACGTGCGCTTCCGTTGTCTGCTCGGGTGTTTGTGTATTGTTACACGCCACGAAAGCCAAAACACATAGTGACAAGATCAACAATACTACCAATACTGTTTTTTTCATTTTCTTTTTCTCCTGAAAAAATAAAAAAGGCGCTAACCGAAGTTAACGCCTAAAAACGCAAACTCCGATTTGTCGCCAAACAAAATTGTATAGATAAGCACGAACAAATTATGTCAGTACACTCCACCCATGGAATTTGCATTTTATCAAATTCAAAGTGGAATGTAAGTAACGCAAAAAGGGTATAATACGCCCTTTGCAAAAAAATAGTTCGTCTTATACTATACAATATACAATTTTGTTTGGCTCTTCCATTATATCACCATTATTTCGGTTTGTAAAGTAAAAATGGAAAAATCGGATATATCAATGGGGAAAATCCCAAAATGATATATCCGATATAATATTTTGGCGGCTACTATTTTGTAAAATCCGGCGTAAAGCTGCTCGTTGCCGAGCTTTTGTCCTGAAAATAGCCGTTAAACCCGAGGCCTATTGCGATTTGTGTCACGTAATTGTACTCAAAAGTCGTTAATTTGCGGCAAAGTGGGGAATATAAGTGGGGAATTTTACCCAATTTGTGCATGTTTTTATGAAAATCGGGCGTGTATTGGCTCATAAGGCTCAAAAGCAGGTTTTCCACACCTATCTCAATGGCTAGAAGACGCAAAACGGCAGCCGAGTCCTCGCGATGTGAGGGAAGCGCCAAGTGGCGCACGATAACTCCTTTTTTGAGCATATTTGAGCCTTGTGGGGAATTGCCACCCGAAAACGTGGGCTTTCCGACCTGCCGTACCATTTCCTTGAGAGCGAGCATTGCCACGTCGCAATAATCGGGCGCGGCAGAGTAATTTTTTGCGATCTCCGATGAAAAATACTTAAAATCGGGCAAATATATGTCCACAAGTCCTTCAAGCAGGCGCAGGCTCTCCACCTTTTCGTATCCGCCGCTGTTCCAGACTATTGGAACGGGTATTTTATGCTTGATCCTTTGGAGCAGGGCGGCAAGCCTTTCGGTATAATGAGTAGGAGTGACGAACTCGATACAGTTCGCGCCCTGCTCAATAAGAGAGAATATCTCGCGCTCAAGCTCGGAGTCCGTCATAGCCCTGCCGCGCTCTCCGCGGCTGATGTCGCAATTCTGACAGTAAACGCAACGCAGATTACAGCCGGAGAAAAAGACAGTACCCGCGCCGCCCATGCCCGATATACAGGGCTCTTCCCAGCGGTGCAGCATAGTTTTTGCAACCATAAATTGCTCTCCCACGCGGCAAAATCCAACCGCGCTCTCGCGGTCAACTCCGCATTCTCGGGGGCATTGATAGCAAGCGCCCATATCGCATCCTCTCTTTCTTTTTTTGATATTATAATTATACCGCATTTTTTCGTTTTGTGCAACCGTTTCAAAAAAAAGAGGGACAAAAGGACAATTTTGTCAATAATATTTTTATTTTGCTATTGATTTTAACTAAAAAATGTATTAAAATATACAATAGATAAAAATGTGCTATAAATAAGTAAGCGCTTTTAGCATAGAATGAAAAGAGGTTTTCAAAATGGCAAAATTCAGAAAGATAGGCATACTTACCTCGGGCGGTGACGCACCCGGAATGAATGCGGCGATCAGAGCCGTTGCCAGAAAGGCAATTAACGAGGGTATTGAGGTAGTTGGAATTCAGGAGGGATATAGCGGACTTATAAACGGAAATCTCCGCCCCCTTGACAACCGCGCGGTATCTAATATAATCACAACGGGCGGAACTATGCTTTATTCATCCCGCTGCCCCGAGTTCAAAACTCCTGAGGGAATGGCAAAGGCTATAAAGACCTGCGAGGAAAATCAGATAGACGCTATCGTGGCGCTGGGCGGTGACGGTACGTTCCGCGGAACAACAGACCTTACCAACCACGGCATTCCCACCGTTGGAATTCCTTGTACGATAGATAACGATATAACCGCAACCGAGTACACCATAGGCTTTGATACGGCTATGAACACCGTTGTAAACATGGTGGGCGCGCTCCGCGAGACCTGCGAGTCGCATGCGAGATGCAACATAATTGAGGTAATGGGTCGCAGCTGCGGAATGATCGCGCTTTATGCAGGAATCGCGGCAGGTGCGGTTGCTATAGCTATCCCCGAGGTCAAGTTTGACGAGGCTCGCGCAATAGAGCATTTCAGACAGGCAAGAGAGCATGGCAAGCGCGGAATGATCGGCGTTTTTGCTGAGGGTATTTCTCTTGAGGGAGAGGAAAAATACAGCGAGATCTTTGCCAAGAATCTTGAGGCGCAAACGGGTATTGAAACCAAGTTTGCCCGCCTTGGCCACATAGTTCGCGGCGGCTCGCCCACACTTCGTGACCGTTTGCACGCAACGCAGATGGGCGCAGATGCGGTCAGCTATCTTTTGGAGGGCAGAAGCAACCTTGTTATGTGTATAAAGAACGGTAAGAGCTCGGCTGTTGATATCAATTACGCGCTCATTCTTGACCGCATGTATAAGAACAAGCTTAAGGACGGCGACCTTGACATCTTCGGCGCGGACGATATAGCTCATATGAAGTCGGCTTGCGCATACCGCCAGGCAAGAATGGAGAGCCTCTACAAGCTTTCTTTCGACCTTGCAAAGTAATAATGAAAAACAAAAACACACTCTCGTTCGAGAGTGTGTTTTTTATTTGTTGTATTTTATTTTACATTATCGGGGAAAAGCTTGTTGCCCTCCGCATCGGTCACGTCGCTGCCGTGGATATTCGCATAGTTTTCGCCCTTTATTACGTTTTTGATATCGCCTTTGTAGTGAGCGTAATTGTAGGTGTTATCCGAGATCTCAACGTTCATGCAGGTTTCAAGTAAGACTGCCGTACCCTTGACATCGGGAAGAACGTCGGTTATAACGGGATCGAAAACGTTATTCTTTATTGTAACGTTCTTTGCCGAATTTACCCATATAGCATATCTTTGCTCGTTGTTTGTGAACTTGCAGCCCTTAACGGTTATCTTGTCGATGGGCAGGGTATCCTCGGAAACCTTGTCGCTTGTGCTTTGAATTCGGATGCATGCCTGATTCTTGTCGGCAAAGCCCTGATAGATGGAGCCTGTGCGGTCAAACAGACATTTTTCTATCATGATGCGGCGCGCAACCGAGCTTTCGCCCCAAGCCCATTCGGGACGGAGCAAAAGACCTGAATAAGAAACGTTTCTGAAGGTGCAGTGCTTTATAGTCGCATCGGAGACCTTGATAAGGAAGCCTCTGGTGTGACCGTTGCGCACCATAACGTTATCTATGGTGTAGCCTGTGCAGTTGAAGCTCAGGTTGTCAACGCAAATTCGGTTGTCAAGCTCGCGGCGGTTGTCGGAAAGATCAAAGGGAAGTCCCGTCTTATAGTCTGTGAGAGCCTCAAAATCAACGTCCGCGGTACGAACCGTGACCTCGTGCGTGGGACGAACGATATGCTTGTGAAGTCCGTCGTAGGTGAGGTCAATATCAACGCTGTCGCCCTCAACTGCGTCACTGAGCACCTCGGTCTCGCAAACGGCTCTGCCGTAAGGATTGTAAACGTAGATCTTATGTCCTGCCTTGAAATCCATACAAGAGGAGGAGGGAAGATTGTCCTCGCCCTCTCTTGATTTGCCCGAGGTCCAGTTTGCGTGTGCTACGAGCGGCTTGTAGATGAGCGTGGTCGTTCCGTCTCCGTTGTCGCGGTATCCGTGCAGGCGAGAGCTTGCCGCGTGCTGATTACAGCCGTCGTCAACCATGGATTCAAGCAATGAGGAGGTTATACGCACACCCTCAAGGCAGGTGTTGATATGGAAGGCGTCAACGCTGGAGGAACGCGAGGGCGCGCCGCGGTAAAGACCGTGCTCGTCCTGATAAAGCTCAAAATCAACACCGTATTTTTGCTCGTATGCGCGGTACTTGTCATACGTTTCCTTGTCAATAACTGACGCGGAATGGTTGGTGTCGTTGTATCTTAAGAAGTGAACGTTTTCACACGTGCCGTGAGCCAAGACTGACATAGCGGCGGTGTATCCGTACAAAACGCAGTCGCGCAACAAAACGTTCTTGGAGTTTTCTACGAAGAAGGAGGCTCTGCATGGTGTTGTAAGACGGCAGGTCATGACGGTGTTCTTGGTTATTCTGTCCCAAACGTCGCGCGCGGGCTTGCACTCGGTATAGTGTGCCGTGCCGCGGTCGAGTATTTCCATGGTCATAGTGCCGTCGTAGTTGCCGTTTTCGTCGAGGTTTCTCGTTATTCTATGGCTTCCGTTGGGGTTTTCCGCAACGCGATAGCTGTATTCTCCCGTTTGCTCGTCATAAAGGAAGGTCTCGGGCCAGAAGGTGTGGTATTTGTCGGTGTCGGTATAAGTAAAGCCGTCTCCGTAGCCGGCATCGTTGATAAGAGTGAGCAGACATCTGTCGCCGTCAAGATGCTTGTCCACGACTCTGACTTGACCTGACGAGGGGAGAGCATAGCCGATAGTGATTCCGTAAACGTTGACGTCCTCGGCGTCGCCCACCTTGAGCATAGCGCCGGGATAATTTTTAAATTCGGTATCAAGCTCAACGTAAGCGCCGTACGCGTAGAGCGTCTTGCCCGAAAACGCCTTGTTGAGAAGAACGCCGCAAATAGAGGTTTTATACGCACCGGGAGGAATGATAACGCTATCCTGCGCTTTTGCGCACTCGTTTATATAGTCGCGCACAGAAAGACCGCTGTTGGCAACGTCACATCTGCGCGGCATTCCAACGAAAAGCTCCTTGTTGGTGTGGGGAAGGATAGCCTCGTTTGCTCCGTGCTTTACGCGAGCGTCCACGTCGGTAAGAGTGCCGCCGTTTGTGTTTGTGTTATCCTTTGCCGAAAGACAAGAGAAGGCATTTCCGTCCGCGATCACGTAATCATTATTATTAATGGAAAGATTTTCGCTGACCGAGTTGTCGATAACGTAAAGGCTTACGCTGTCCGAGCAGGACATTGAATTCGCCTCATTGAGGATTACGGAGCAGTTAAAGCAGCCCTCTATAACTATTTCATCTGCGCGGCTTTTTGCCACCAGAGCATTGGAACAGCCGCGCACAAAGATAGCGTCTGCGCGGCAGCCGTCCAGCACGACGTTGTCTGCCTCAACCACAATTTCGCTGCACGAAAGATTTTTAATAACCACGTTGTCGCGAACGACCACCACATCCTTGCCGCAAAGATCCTGACCTGCAAGATCGTATATCTTGCCGCATTCAAGCTTAATACTCATATCACACCTCCGCGTGAATAATATGCGAAGAATCGCTTATAAAATAAGGGATTCTGTCCCTTATGGACATTTTATCACAATAAAAAAACCGTGTCAACACATTTTTGCAAATTCTACGAAAAGTGCAGTCGGGCAAATGCCCGACTGCACAAGGTTTTTTACATATTTAATTATTTGAGGTTATCGGGGATAAGCTTTTCGCCGTCCTCGCCCGTAACGTCGGTTCCGAATATGTTAGCGTAATTTTCGCCTCTTACAACGTTTGTGATATCGCCGTTGAAGTGAGCGTAATTGTACTCGTTATCGGATATCTCAACGCTCATACAGGTTTTGAGAAGAATTGCGCAACCGTTTACCTCTATCTTCTTGCCGGTTCTGTCGATCTTGTCATAATCGGGATCGGCAACAACATCATCAAATACGTTGTTCGTTATCGTAATATTCTTTGCGGAGTTGATGTAGATAGCGGTTTCTATCTTGTTGTTTGTGAACTTACAGCCTGTAATGGTGATATCCTCAAAGGGAAGTGTCTTTTCGGAAGCTATCGTACTTGTGTTACAGATGGTGATACAAGCGTACTCTCTGTAGGTAAGCTCGTTAGACATGTATCCGGTGTTATCAAACAAGCAATCCTCGATGAGAATGCGGCGGGAGTTTGTACTCTCTGCCCAGCCCCACTCAGGCTTGATGAGAAGTCCTGCGTAGGATACGTTTCTGAAGGTACAGTGCTTAATTGTAACGTCGGTGGACTTGATAAGGAAGCCTCTGGAGTGTCCGTTATGAACCATAACGTTGTCCATGGTGTAGTTACAAGCGTTCCAGGTAAGGTTATCAACCGTCATTCTCTGGCTTGCATCGTAGTTTCCGTTCTGAATGGTATCCCAGTTGGAGAGGTCATAATAAGCCTCGCCTGCCTTTACAACGATGTGGTTGTAGAGCTTGGTTCCAACCTCGTATCCCGCATCGCCTGCTTTCTTTGCAAGCTTATACTCAGTAGAGTTCTTGTCCGTCGCTGCGGGGACCTTGAGAGCATCCCAGTTGATCGCATCTGCCGAAACTGTTACGGAATAGCGCTTAGCGGTTATGGTGTAATATCCCTTGGGTCCGCCTGTGAATGAGTAAGTGTCGTCTTGCTCAGCGCGAACGGATGCGGACTCGGCGGGTGTTTCGCACAAAAGCTCGCCGGAGGGGGCATAGATGTAAACGATATCGCCCTTGGAGAAGGTGCGGCAGTAGATAACGCCAAGCTCCTCATTGCCGTACTGCCAGAGGTGACCCCACTTGGTAGAGTACATCGTGTCGGCATATTCAATGGTAACCGTTCCGTCGCCGTTATCTCTT
>JAFQLG010000019.1 GCA_017414605.1 Clostridia bacterium | reverse complement strand
CCTGGAAGAGTGCCGCAAACCTGGTTCGCAAGATCGCAGAGAACTACAAGCTTCCTTATTATACAATGTCCCCCACGTATAGCGTATGTACCGAGCATGGATACATCAACGGTGAGGTTTATACCTGCCCCAAGTGCGGCAAGAAGACAGAGGTTTACAGTAGAATTACCGGATACTACCGTCCCGTTCAGAACTGGAACGACGGTAAGAGCCAGGAGTTCAAGGAGAGAAGAACCTATAATATCGATCGCTCCAACGAGCTTCACCCCGAGATCAACATCGGAACTGACGGCGTAAGAACAGTTAACGCGGCTCCCGTAAAGGAAGAAGTATGCACTTGTGAAGCAATGAACGGAGTATATCTCTTTGCAACCAAGACCTGTCCTAACTGCAAGATGGCGGCTATATTCCTTGAAAAAGCGGGAATAGCTTATGAAAAGATCTATGCAGAGGAGAATGCAGAGCTTGTTGACAGATTCGGCATCAAGCAGGCGCCAACGCTCGTTGTTGTTGAGGATGGCAAGGAAGTAAGCAAGGCAGTTAACCTTTCTAACATCAGAAAGTATATTGACTCCGTAGCACAGGCATAAATTTAACAATATCCCATGGCAATCCGTTCAAGGAAAGGGAAGAATATAACAGGAACGCGGAAAAATCAACTGTTATTTTTCAAAGAAATGAGCGGATTGCCACCGTCTTATTATAAAGAAAAGAGGGAATAAAATATGTATGATATGATCATCGTGGGAGCAGGCCCTGCGGGACTGACTGCCGCAATATATGCGCGCCGCGCCGACAAGAGCGTGTTGGTGCTTGAAAAGGGAATGTTCGGCGGACAGATGACCTTTTCCCCTAAAATTGAAAACTACCCTGGATATAACCAGATCAGCGGAAACGAGCTTGCGGAAAAGCTTGTGGATCAGGCGATAACGCTTGGTGCCGAGATAGATATGCAAGAGGTAACGGGTGTACGTAAGGAAGAAAACGGCGTGTTTATCGTTACGTGCGAGGAGTGTGAATTTATGGCTCACTCCGTTATCATCGCAACGGGCTCGCGTCACCGTATGCTCGGTCTTTCAAGGGAAGAGCGCTTCGTCGGTGACGGTATATCCTTCTGCGCAGTATGTGACGGCGCATTTTACGCAGGTAAGACCGTTGCAGTTATAGGCGGCGGAAATTCTGCGCTTCAGGAGGCTATAATGCTTTCGGACGGCTGCGAGAAGGTCTACGTTGTGCAGAATCTTGATTTTCTGACAGGTGAAGAAAAGCTTGCCGCAATTCTGCGCGAAAGAGAAAACGTTGAGTTTGTCTTTGGCTGCGTGGTTGACGAGATACTCGGTGATGACGTTTTCGGCGGCATAGTTATTCGTAACGAGCATAGCGGAGAGAAGATAAGACTTGATCTTGACGGAATGTTCGTGGCGATAGGACAAGTGCCCGAAAACGAGCCCTTTAAGAACGTGGCAGAGCTTTCCGACAGAGGTTACGTTGTATCCGACGAGGATTGCCTTACCGGCACCGAAGGACTGTTTGTCGCAGGCGACTGCAGAACCAAAAAAATAAGACAGATAACAACAGCATGCGGTGATGGCGCCGTTGCCGCCCTCGCTGCTTGCAGATATCTTGATAAATAAAAGCTTTTCAAAATGCTTCGGAGAGCGCGTTTGCGCTCTCCATTTATTTTTATAGTTTGTTAAATAATTTAACAAACCCATTGACAAGTAAATTTTGCGGTGGTATAATCAAATTGTAAAATAACAATTCGGAGGTTTTTATGAAGACCGTTCAGGGAGTGTCAAAGGAAAGGCTGAACCAATTGCTTGAAGGAATGGCGAATACAAAAGCTGTGCTTGTTGGAGATATGTGCTTGGACATATATTGGGTCGGCGATATGACAAGGAGCCATCTGTCGCGCGAAACACCGCATTTTCCGCTTCCCGTAGTTGAGGAGAGAATGAGTGCGGGCGCGGGCGCAAATGCCGCGGTCAATATGGCTACTCTTTGCCCCAGCGCAGTTGCCATAGGCGTTATAGGCAATGATTGGCGAGGAGCCTGCCTAAAGGACGTTTTGCGCTCAAAAAATATGAACACTGACGGAATAGTTACCGCAGAAGGCTTTACGACAAATGCGTATTGTAAGCCTATGAGACGGGGCTACCTCGGCTTTGAGATTGAGGATCCGAGATTGGATTTTGAAAACTACGTGAAACTCACGCCCGATATTGAGGATAAATTGATTGAAAATTTGAAAAAATACGCCACAGATGCAGATGTTATCTGTGTCAGCGACCAATTTGAATACGGTTGCATTACTGATAGGGTGAGAGAGTGCATAAATGCTTTGGCAGAGAGCGGAAGGACCGTGGTGGTGGACAGCCGCACGCGAATTAACCTTTATAAAAACTGTATCTTAAAGCCAAACGAGATCGAGTGCGCGAGAGCCACGAACAGTGCGCCTCTTGACAAAGATGCCTCCGAAGAGGACATATTGAGCGCCGCAAGCAAGCTTGGCGGCATGACAAGCTCGGGAGTTTGTCTGACGCTGGGTGATCGCGGCTGTCTGATATACAGAGATGGCAGAGCATACCGTATAAGCGCCATAAAGGTAGAGCCTCCCGTTGATACGTGCGGCGCGGGCGATTGCTTCTTGCCCGCATTTGCGCTTGCGCTGTCCGCCGGAGCTTGTGAGAGCGAGGCAGGTGTGATAGGCGCTATGGCATCCGCAATATGTGTTAAAAAGATCAATACAACGGGAAGCGCATCCCGAGATGAGCTTTTGGCGATATTTGATAAAAATGGGAGAGAAGAATAATGACTCGAGCAAATAACTCGTTAAAAATGAAAGAAACAAATAAGCTTAGAGTATTGGGCCTTATTCGTGAGAGAGAGCTTTCAAGAGCAGATATTGCTCGCGCAACGGGACTTTCACGCGCGGCAATAACGTTTATAACAGATGAGCTTATAAAAGAAGGGCTTATTTGTGAGGGCGAGGCAAAGAAAAGCCAAAACGGTCGCCGCCCGACAATGCTCAAGATATGCCCCGATGCCTATTTGGCGGTTGGAATTGATATAAACCGTGATGTTTGCAACGTAACCGTGGTTGATTTTTCATCGTTTGTACGCGTTCAATGCGCGGTTGAGCTGGGTGCTGATGCGGACGTGACTGTGCAGGCGCTGGTCAACGCGATAAATCATAGCATAGGCGAAAATTTAAGCGGAATCAAGGTGCTTGGCGTAGGTATCTGTTGCCCGGGACCTATTGACCGCGCGCGCGGAGTAATACTCAATCCTCCCGGACTTGAAATGTTCCACAATTATACTATTGTTGATAAGCTTCGGGACAGCCTCGGCTTGCCCGTCTATCTTGAAAAGGATACAAACGCGCTTGCATTAGCGCAAAAGAATGCGGCGCACATAGGCGGTGACTTTCTGTATCTGCTTGCCGACCATGGTCTTGGTTGCTCCTACGTAAAGGATGGCAAGGTATTCTCGGGGCGCGGAGGAATGGGATGTGAGATAGGTCACGTTACAATAAAGCTTGACGGAGAGAGATGCAGATGCGGGAACATAGGTTGTGCGGAGCTTTATGCTTCCATTCCGGCGGCGCTGACGTTGGCAAATAAAAAGGGCGTGGAGTGCGATAGCTGGGAGAGATTTGTTTCGCTCTGCGAGGCGAATGATAAGCTTGCGCTTTCGGCCATGCGCGAATACGGAGAGATACTTGCAACGGCGTGCGTGGGCGCGGTGAATCTGTTTGAGCCCGACTATATAGTGCTTGGCGGAAAGCTTAAAGAGGCGGAGAATACGTTGCATGATGCGATAGAGCAAGCCGTTGACCAAAGATCCCTTTCGCGAGGAACAAGAAAGGTGAAAGTTATTTCATCCTCGCAAAAGGAAGACTCACGCGCCACATCGGCGGCACAAATAGTAATTGAAAAATATCTTATGGGGGAATAAACCGTGGTTATATTGGAGCAACATAATAAAGCAAAAATAAAGTGCGCCGTATTTGATTTTGACGGCACTATATCCACTTTGCGTTGCGGCTGGGAGAGCGTTATGGAACCGCTTATGCTTGAATGTATATTCGGCGACGAATATACCGAGCAAAACGTCAAAGAGGTAAAGGACTATATCGCCGCCTCAACGGGAATTCAGACCATAATGCAGATGAAATGGCTTGCACAAAGAGTTGAGATGGCGGGCAAGCAGTCGCTTGACCCCTGGGAGTATAAGGCGGAATATAACCGCCGTCTTATGATAAACGTTGAAAAACGCCGCAAAGACGCGCTTGACGGAAACCGCGAAAAATACATAATGCGCGGCGCGGAGCAATTCTTAGCGGCGTTAAAGCAGAGAGGCATAAAGCTCTATGCGGCAAGCGGAACGGATGATGCGGATGTCAAGAGAGAAGCGGAAATACTCGGAATTGACAAGTACTTTGACGAGATAGCGGGTGCTTTGCCTTATAGTGAGGATTGCTCAAAGGAGGCAACGCTCAAAAGACTGATATCTATGGGAGAAGGCGGGCTTTTGGTGGTCGGTGACGGACCTGTTGAGATAAAGCTTGGCAGAGAGGCTGGAGCCGCAACCCTTGGAATATGCGGAAGCGAGCGCGAGCTTTGCGGATTTGATGAAGTAAAGGTAGCACGGCTTACAAAGGCGGGAGCGCACGCGCTTGTTGACTGCTTTGAAGATGAAACGAGAATTTTTGATTGGATGGAGGGATAAACAATGGAGAAAAGAGGAATATTTACGGGTGAGGGAAGAAACCGTCAGCTCGTTTTTGACAATATCAGAACGTATGATGCAAATATAAGAAGAAATCTTGTAACCGTTGAGAATATGGCAATTCCCGGCGTTACGCCTCACGAAAGCTTTGAGCATCCCGATTTCGACGTGCTTGTAGAGAGAATAGTAGAGGCGAGAAAGAACGGCCGACCTGTAATATGGTCAATGGGTGCACACGTTATCAAAAACCATCTTTCGCGCTATCTGATACAAATGATAAAGGATGGCATCATAACGCATATCGCGTCAAACGGCGCAGGCAGTATCCACGATTTTGAGCTTGCGTATCTCGGAGGAACGAGCGAGGACGTTCCAACGGCTATAGAGGACGGATCCTTTGGTATGTGGGAGCAAACGGGCGCTTGGATGAACGAGGCGCTGAGGCTTGGAGCAGAGCAGGATCTGGGATACGGCGAGTCGCTTGGAAAATACATAAACGACAATCCGGAAAGGTTTCCATATAGGGAAGACTGTGTATTGTATCAGGCATACGTCAACAATATACCCGCAACCTATCATATTGCACTCGGAACCGATATAATTCATCAGCATCCCACCTGCGATATGGCGGTTATCGGTAAATGCTCAGGAATCGATTTCAAAAAGATGGCGGCAACCGCCTGCGACCTTGAGGGCGGCGTATTCCTCAACTTCGGCTCCGCCGTTATTGGCGCAGAGGTGTTCTTAAAGGTGCTGTCCATATCAAGAAACCTTGGATATCAGAATTTCAATATAACAACGGCAAACTTTGACCTTGTCGATCTCGGCGATTACCGCTCCAAGATCGGCTATGAGGACCCAAATTATTATTACCGCCCAAGAAAAAATATAGTTAATCGCCCTACAAGCCGCGGTGGCATGGGATGGCACTTCTGCGGCGATCATAGACACACAATTCCTACGCTCTATGACAAAATAAACAAAAACCACCATTTTGGTAGACATTAAATTATTTTAATTTGTGTATTGATTTCATTGGTGCTTTATGGTAGAATTATATGGGAAAGAAATATAGTGCTAAAGTACAATGAAAGGAGCAATATGTTAGAACTTAAAAACGTGACCTACACAGTCACAGACCCAAAGACAAATAAGACGCATCGCATACTTGACGACGTGTCGCTTACTATAAATGATCGCTTTGTTGCAATAACCGGACCTAACGGATCGGGCAAGTCCACGCTTGCAAAAATTATCGCGGGAATAGTAACGCCCGACTGCGGTACGATATTGCTGGACGGCGAGGACATCACAAATCTTAATGTAACGGAGCGCTCCCGCGCGGGCATCAGCTTTGCATTCCAGCAGCCCGTAAGATTCAAGGGAATAACGGTCAAGGACCTCATTTCCTTGGCGGCAGGTGAGAAGATCTCGGTTGCAGAGGCATGCAAATATCTTTCCGAAGTAGGACTTTGCGCAAAGGAATACGTAAATCGCGAGGTCAATGAGTCCCTTTCTGGCGGCGAGCTCAAGAGGATCGAGATCGCAATGATAAACGCGCGCGGCACAAAATTCTCGGTATTTGACGAACCCGAGGCAGGAATAGACCTCTGGAGCTTCAACAATCTTATCAAGGTTTTTGAAAAGATGCACGAGAGAACGCACGGAAATATCCTTATAATCTCGCATCAAGAGAGAATTCTTGATATTGCAGACAAGATAGTTGTTATCGCGGACGGTAAGGTAGCCGCGTACGGATCAAAGAGCGAGATATTGCCCGAGCTTTTGTCGGCGCAGGCAAGCTGCAGATATGCCGCGGGAGGTGAAGAGTAATGGCTCAAAAGAAAAAGCTTGACGAGCTTCAGTTAAATCTTCTCCGCGAGGTAGCCGATCTGCATGAGGTACCTGAGGGCGCGTATTCATTGCGCGTTGACGGCGAGATGTACGGTAAGAACTCGTCCGAAAATATCGTAATAGAAAAGAAACAGGACAAGCCCGGCATTGATATCTATATCAAGGCAGGCACAAAAAAAGAGAGCGTCCATATTCCCGTAATAATTGCGGAATCGGGACTTCGCGAGCTGGTATATAACGATTTCCATATCGGAGAGGACGCGGACGTCCTCATAATCGCGGGTTGCGGAATCCACAATTGCGGCGTGCAGGATAGCGAGCATAGCGGTATCCATAGCTTTTTCGTTGGTAAGAACGCAAGGATAAGATACGTTGAAAAGCACTATGGCGATGGGGACGGAAACGGCAAAAACGTTATGAACCCCACAACCGTTGTGGTGCTTGAAGAGGGCGCGTATATGGAGATGGAAACAACGCAGATAAAGGGCGTTGACTCCACAAGACGTAAGACTGACGCAGTCCTCAAGGACAAATCCACGCTCATCGTTCACGAAAAGATAATGACACACGGCGAGCAGTTTGCCGAAACGGAATTTAACGTAGAGCTTTTGGGCGCTGATTGCGGAGCACACGTAGTTTCGCGTTCCGTTGCAAAGGACAACTCGCGCCAGCTCTTCATTTCCAACGTTGTAGGTGACAATCGCTGCTCCGGTCACACGGAGTGCGATGCGATCATTATGGACAACGCAACCGTTGAGGCGATTCCCAAAATAGTTGCAAAGAACACCGAGGCATCGCTTATCCACGAGGCGGCGATAGGTAAGATCGCAGGCGAGCAGCTTATCAAGCTTATGACGCTGGGTCTTGACGAAAAGCAGGCTGAGGAACAGATAATCAACGGATTTTTGAAATGATCATAAACTATCAGAGGTAAAGGCTATGAATCACATAGAGGAGCTAATCAATAGGATGCCCGAGCTTGCAATTTGCAAGGAGGACATAGAGCGCGCAACCGATCTGCTCTATGATTCTTATCTTAATAAAGGAACGATACTAATTTGTGGAAACGGCGGAAGTGCCGCAGATGCGGAGCATATATCGGGTGAGCTGTTAAAGGGATTTTTGATGCGCCGAACACCAAATGGTGCGGACGTTGAAAAAATTGGATCATGCCTTGGCTCTCGTGCGCTTGCGGAAAAGTTGCAGGGAGGCATACCTGCCATTCCTCTGACCTCTCTTAGTTCGTTGCTCAGTGCCTTTGCAAACGACGTTGACCCCGAGCTTGTGTTTGGTCAGCTCGTTTATGCGCTTGGCAGAGAGGGAGATGCTTTTTGGGGGCTCTCCACCTCCGGAAACTCCAAAAACGTGGTTGCAGCGGCAAATAT
>JAFQLG010000018.1 GCA_017414605.1 Clostridia bacterium | reverse complement strand
AGGGATTCTTCCACCTTTGCGATATGAAAGGCGACTGTGAGAGCGCCGAGCTGATCTACATCATTCGTGATCACGACAAGAATAAATTTAATGAAAAGAAGGCTCTCTTCACCTCTTGCGCTGACAAGATCAACGAAATCTACGGCGAGGGCTCATGTGTTGCAACCGTTAAGGATTCATACTACAACATGAAAGAGATAATTGACGACCACATGTACACGATCGAACGCGCAAAAGCGGCTATGGTATCTGTTGGCGTTGAGCCAAAGATAATTCCCATCCGCGGCGGTACGGACGGCGCAAGACTATCCTTTATGGGTCTGCCTTGTCCCAATATCTGCACGGGAGGCGAAAACTTCCACTCAAGATTTGAATTTCTCTCGGTTGAGTCACTTCACAGGGTGGTTGACATAGTTGAAAGACTTATTATCGATGCCGCGAGCTTTGAAAAATGATGATCTCATACAACAAAGCATATAATCCTATCGGTTTTTTGTCAGGATCGGTGTTAAAGATCCTTGCATGTATATTTATGGCGTTTGACCACGTTGGCGTTGTCTTCTTTCCTCACGAAAGCTTTTTCAGAGCCATTGGCAGACTTGCCTTTCCCCTTTTTGCTTACTTTATTGCAGAGGGTTGCCGATACACAAAGAACAAGCTAAGACGTTTTCTCACCGTTTTCATAATCGGTGCGCTTTATACGGTCTTTTACTATTTTTATGACGGTGAGATATACTTAAACATTTTTATAACGTTTTCTATCTCAATTGCAGCTATTTATCTTCTGCAGTTGATCAAAAAGCTGATTTTCAATGAGAGGAAGACAATGCTCGCGATAGCTGCCGCTATAGGTTTGTTCCTGCTCCTGGCGGCAACGACCTATCTTTCCTCCGTTGTTTATCTTGAATACGGTTTTCGCGGCGTTATACTTGCGCTGCTCATCAGTCTATTTGATTTTAGGAACGTGAATGCACCAGGCTGGCTTTTGCGGCTCGACAACCATTTTACAAGCCTTGTCTTTATGACTGTTGGACTTCTGCTTTTATGCATCAATGCAAACCAGGGCGCTTTGCAATTTTATTCTCTTATATCCGTTGCTCTGCTAACGTTTTACAACGGAACGGTTGGCAGCAAAAAGCTGAAGTATGCGTTTTACATATTCTATCCCGCGCATCTGGTGTTGATCGAGGGCATTTCGCTTTTGATCTCAATCGTATAAAATTAAAGGTCGGACATACCTTGTCCGACCTTATTTTTCGGGTAATTGTGCCATAAGCTCTCCGCCTCGCCTTTTCAGCCAATCGTAACTTGCCGCATAGTCCGGCAATACGCGCTCAACCTCTGCCCAAAATCTATTTGAGTGATTCATTTCTTTAAGATGACACAGCTCATGCACTATCACGTAATCAACAACGTCCTCTGGCGCAAGCATCAAAAGGCAATTAAAGTTAAGATTTCCTTTGCTGCTGCAGCTACCCCACCTCGTTCGCTGTGTCCGAACTGTGATGCGGTTGTATTCAACACCCATAAGCTTGGCATAATGCTCAACGCGGGGCGGGAGCAGCCGCCTGGCGTCTGCGGCAAGATACGCTATTTCCGCATCGTCAAGCTTGCGCACGGATGCGTTTATTTGTGCCCTTTCGCTCATTTTCTCCCTCGCCTTTGCTATCCAGCTCTCTTTATCTTTTATAAAAGCTTCAACGTACGATAACGGAAGCCCGATGGGAGCATAGACAGTAACGCTGCCGTCCGGCTTTATCTTGATAGCGCAGGTTTTGCGCCTTGAGCGGACTATCGGATACATAAAATCTTTGTTAAAAATCAAAATTCATCATCTCCTGATACTAATCTATCATAAACGGGCATAATTTGCAAGAGTTTGGCTTGATTTTTCATATTATTTGTGTTAAAATAGATTATATTTTGAAGAAAGGACGTGAAATAATGGCACTTGATGCATGTATGCTTGCAGCATTGGTTAAGGAAATTAACGCCATCGGTGGAGGCGGGCGCATTGAGAAGATATACCAACCCGAGCGCGATGAGCTTATTTTGCAAATGCGCACGGTGAACGGTGGGCGTCGTCTGCTGATCAACGGTGGATCGGGCAACCCGAGAATTCATTTCACGTCTTTACAGCGCGAAAATCCTGCGCAGGCTCCCATGCTTTGTATGCTTCTGCGCAAGCATTTGAACGGAGCGGTTCTTGCATCCGTAGAGCAAATGGGATTTGAGCGAGTTGTCCGATTTATATTCAACGCCCGAGATGAAATGGGATTTGCCTGCAAAAAATACATTATTGCAGAAATCATGGGCAAATACAGCAACCTTATCTTTGCTGACGAAAATATGAAGATCATTTCGGCGCTTAAAACGGTTGACTTTACCACAAGCAGCTTAAGACAAGTTCTGCCCGGTATGACCTATGAGCTGCCACCAAAGCAAGATAAGCTTGATCCAACGCAAACGGACGAGCTTCAATTCACCGCTGCATTTAACGATTTCCCCGAGGATCGCGCGGCGCACAAATTCATTACCTCTACCTATCTTGGCATTTCTACAACGCTTGCGCGAGAAATAGTTTACAGAGCTTGCAATGACCAGGATGCCCTCCTTTGCGCTACAAACGCGCAAGAGCTTTTTGCGAGCTTTTGCGGTGTTTTCAAAACTATTGAAACGGGCGATTTTACCCCTTCAGTCGTATATGACGGCAGCGTTCCCAGAGAATACTGCTTTACTTCCCTTACTCATTACGGCAAGAGTGGCAATGAGCGCAGTTATGATTCCCTTTCCGAAGCGATGGACGTTTATTTTGCCGATCGCGACAAGGAAAACAGCATAAAACAACGGGCGGCGGATATTCTGCGGATGCTGACCTCTGCTGAAGCGCGACTCCTGAAAAAGCTTGAGCTCCAGCGCGGCGAGCTTGCAGATTGCGAGCGCGGCGCGGATTACAAACGATATGGCGACCTTATAAGCAACAACATATACAGAATTGCGAAAAAGCAAAAGCTGGTTGAGGTTGTTGATTACGAAAGCTGGAATGAGCAGACTCAGGATTTTGATAAAACGGTTATCGAGCTTGACGAAAGACTTACGCCAGCCGCAAATGCACAAAGATACTATAAGCTCTACAACAAATCAAAAAATGCAAAGGTCGTTCTTGCAGATCAGATTAAGCTTGGAGAGGGCGAGCTTGAATATATTTACACGGTATTTGATGCTTTGGCAAAAGCTGAAACCGCCGCCGACATAACCGAGATACGCGACGAGCTATATCGAAGTGGCTATGCCTCTAAAATGAAGGGCTATGCGGCATCCAAAAAGCCGCACAAGCCCTCCGTTGCAGAGTTCAGAACGACTAACGGTTATCGCGTTCTTTGCGGTAAAAACAACTACCAGAACGAATATATTACCCACTCCCTTGCCGAAAAGAACGACTATTGGTTCCACGCCAAGAACGTTGCAGGCTCGCACGTGCTTCTCATCACAAACGGCGCGGAGCCGCCCGAGCAGGATTTTACCGATGCTTGCGAGATCGCCGCTTACTTTTCAAAAGCGGCTAACGGTCAGCTCGTTGAGGTTGACTACCTTTTGGCAAAGGGCGTTAAAAAGGTTTCGGGGACAAAGCCCGGCTTTGTTATCTACCACAGCAATTGGAGCGCCTACGTTACTCCCGACAAAGATAAAATTGAACGAATGAGAATTAAATAGGCTTTATTTACAAAAACGCATCTGCAAGAGCAGATGCGTTTTCTTTATATTTTTTGCAGGCGGGCGTACGTTGCCATAAGCTTTTTGGTGCCCACCTTGTCAAACATAACCTCGTATAGAATATCCGCTCCCATTGAACGAGCCGAGAGGATCTCTCCCTCGCCAAAGGTCATATGTCTGACTCGGTCACCGGGCTTTAGCGCACCCGCCGAGCTTTGCACCTTACGAACGGTCAGAGGCTTACCAACGGTTGCATTGTCACCAACGGAAATGCTCTTTTGCCTTGACATGCCGTTTGAATAAGTGCTTGCGCGGTCGCGCTCACCGTCCTTTAGATAAACCTTTACTGTGCCGGCCTGAGAGCCGTACATTCCGCGGCCATAATCATTGGACTCTCTCTTGACGTGCTCTTCGGGAATCTCTGTTGCAAACCGCGAGATCGGGTTATGCTGAGTTTGTCCATACAAAAGACGATATTTTGTATGTAAAATATATATCTTTTCCTTGGCTCTTGTCAGCGCAACGTATGCAAGTCTGCGTTCTTCTTCAATGTCGTCGACACCCGTTATAGCCTGCATACTTGGAAAGATTCCGTCCTCAAAGCCGGGGATAATTACTATCGGGAATTCAAGTCCCTTGGCGCTATGCACCGTCATAAGCACAACGGCATCTGCTGTATCGTCATATCGGTCAACGTCCGCAACAAGCGCGTTTTCCTCCAAAAAGCCGGTGAGGGTTGGCTGCTCGTTATTGTTAACGTATTCAATAATCGCTGACTTGAATTCGTCCAGGTTGTCAAGTCTGTCCTTTTCCTCAGGTCCTGCCGCCTCAAGCATTGCGCGGTATCCGCTTTCTTCAAGCACGGCATCAAACAGATCCGGCAGACTTTGATGCGCCGCCTTTACGGTCAGGCGGTTTATAAGCTCGGCAAATCCCTCAAGCGTTGAGACGCTGCGAGAAAGCGCGGTATAAGAGCTTGCGTTTTCAATGACCTCAAACATAGAGCAATTAAGCTCTGCGGCGATCTGCGAAATAGCATCAATCGTTCTTTCGCCTATCTTTCTCTTGGGCTCGTTGATTATGCGCAAGAGCCTTTCTCTATCCGCATGATTTGCGATAAGCTGAAGATATGCAACAACGTCACGTATTTCTTTTCTGTCCGAAAAGCGCACTCCGCCAAGCATTCTATAGGGTATAGCACTCTTTGCAAGGGCGCGCTCTATACTGCTGGACTGCGCATTATTTCTATACAAAATGGCAAAATCCTTGTACGTTCTGCCCTCGTGTGCAACGGCTCTGTATACCGTATCAACAATATTCTTTGCCTCAAGATTCTGGTCTTCCACATGCCGAATAATTATCTTATTTCCCGCCTTACCCGCAGTCCAAAGAGTCTTTCCGTGTCTGCCGGTGTTGTGTGAGATGACCGCGTTTGCGGCATCAAGAATTGTTTGGGTTGATCGATAGTTCTGCTCAAGCTTTATTACTCTCGTATTGTCAAAGTTCTTATCAAAATTCAGTATGTTTTCAATGGTTGCGCCTCTGAACTTATATATGGACTGGTCATCATCACCAACGACCATTATATTTCCCGAGCCGCGCGATATGAGCGATGTAAGCACAAACTGCGCATCATTCGTATCCTGATACTCGTCCACGCATACGTATCTGAATTTTTTTTGGTAAAAGGCTAGGACATCCGGTGCTTTATAAAACAGCTCTATGGTCTTCATAATGATATCGTCAAAATCCATGGCGTTGGAGGCTTCAAGAGTTTTCTGATATTCGCGATAAACCCGCGCTATCTTTGAGCGCCTGTAATCTCCGCTTGCCTGCTCCTCAAACATATCGGGAGTTACAAGCTTTTCCTTTGCGCGGCTGATGGCGGCGATAACACTCTTTAGCGGCAGGGTCTTTTCGTCTATCATACAGCGCTTCATAGCAGAAGCTATTGCCTTTTTAGTGTCATCGGCATCGTATATTGTAAATTCCTTTTTATAGCCGATCTTTTCGCAATTTATGCGCAGGATCCTCATGCAAACCGAGTGGAAGGTTCCTGCCCAGATGTCATTGGCGGCATCGCTATCGTCAAGCGCGGATGCCAAGCGCGCCTTGATCTCGTTTGCCGCCTTGTTGGTAAAGGTTATTGCCAACATTCCGTATGGCGGGCAGGCTCCATATGCAAAGTCGGAGAGCATATCTTGCGCCGCCTGCGTTCCGCTATCGGCGAGAGCGGCTTCCATTTCGGCTATATACCGCTCGTCCACCCATTCGGGAACGTAATCGTTATAGTAAGCATCTCCGTATTTGATAATGAATACCACGCGCTGAACGAGAACGGTTGTCTTTCCGCTTCCCGCGCCCGCAAGCACGAGCAAAGGGCCCTCTGTATTATAGACGGCCTTTCTCTGCTCTTTATTTAGATAAACATAGCACTTGTCAAAAAGTGCACGCTTGAGGTTCAAATACTTTTCTTTAATATCCATTTATTTCTTCCAAAATTTACTATCAATAAAGGTCTGCTCTGCAGCTCTGCCTGACAGCAGAGGCGATATTACTTATAAAGTACCACGCCAAAATGGCAAATACAATATTTAGAACACCAACAAATATTCCCGATGAATCAAAGATAAATCCTTTGCCTCTCAATGCCAGGGCATAAGCGTTAAACACATTTGCCACGGCATTCAGAAAGCCTATGGCAATCAAAGCAACCGAGCCCGGTACGTATTTTGATTTATTTGATGAGTGCTCAGAGCCGTATGCCCTATTTACATCCTTAAGCGCTATCAATGCTATTGCCAATGCACAGCAAAATACCATCGCATCGAAAAGATAAGCTAAAAGCATAAAATTGTAAGTGTTATAGGCTTCCGCGTTTTTGATAATATGCTCCGGCAAAAACCTTGATAAAAAATACTGCTCCGCTCCGTCCTTAAGGCACGAAGAGATCAATCCCAATATGCATACAGGAATCAATGCGATAAATTTTTTAGTGTATTTCAGCAATATCAGCGCTGATGCGCCTGCTAAAGCATAGACCCAGGCATCCCATATAACGTTGATGCCGTCAAGTGTTAAGTCTATCGCAAATACGAATGCAACGGATAGGAGCAAAACTCCAATTCTTATGCGGCGCGCAACGAAAAAGCTCTCGGCATTCCTTGTTTTTTCAGAATAAAGCTAGCAAAGGCTCAAAACAAAGCTTTGGTCTTTTCTGATGCCTCGCAAATATCTTATCATGCTTATAAGCCAGAACAATGCAACGGGAACGGTTACAAACAGGGCGAACCATCTCAAAACGTGTACAAATTCATAAGTTTCGTTTGACATAAGTGCGGATAGCTCGGGAAGCACCCAGAAAACATTTTTAACTATGACAAAAATCATTGTTATCAAATAGACCTTTTCCGAAACGTTCCTGCTGCCTTCTCTTTTGCTTGTATGTACGTAAGTACCGTTATGATAGGTCCCAAGATATAAAAATCCCTCAAAAAGGCTTTTATAAGCCGGCATCAGCACTATGATTTCAAGTGTTGCAAATGCAAATATCGCAACGAGTGACAGCATCGTTTGCTCTTTTCCCTCAATATAGCTATGAAGAGCAATGCTGAAAATTATTCTCGCCACACTAAGTATGGCTGCGCGGCGAAAGGCGCAAAATGCATCCGACATTTTGGGGTTTATATCGGCAAGATTTATAAGCGACAGGCATAGCAAAACGTAGCCTATAGCGTCGGGAATGGCATCTATCAAGGCAAATGAGGGGTCAAACAAGAACAGAAATGCAACGGGCATAAGTGAAATTCCTGCATTTTTATTAAGTTTTCCGTTCATATTCTCACCTCCGCCCTGTAATTGATTATTTTTTCTTTTTTGTGGTATGCTTGTTTTTATTGAGCTTGCCGTTTCTTCTGCGCAGCTTGTCCTCAAAATACTTTTTGGTTTCCTGCTCCACCTGCTCCTCGCGCGCATCCCTTACCTTGTTCCACTTGTTTATGAACTCAAAGCGCGAAGGCTTTCTCTGCATGTCCTCCTGTCCCTCAGGACAGATCATGGCATAGCATTTGAATATCAAAGCGGTATTGAAAACGGTATATACAAGCTGCAATATAAGCAGTATCATCATCAATCCCGCGCGCGCACCGTCAAGCGCAGATATTGGCAGCGCCAACATTATCTGCAGGGCGTTGAACAGCAGCACGAATATCATATTTCTATATGCTTTTATGCGAGTATCGGGATAGTCAACGCGCAAAGAAAGGTCCGCTATGCCATAAAGCATAGAAAGATTGAGCAGCAGCCTGATTATTATCTCTGCCCATCCGAAAAAATTTCCAAGCCCCGATGCCACGATGCCCATATCAACGAAAAACTGTGTTTCTATCCACACAAGAGTTCCATAAAATGAGCATATCAGCAAAAGGGTGTTGGCGATTATTGCATAAACAAAGGTGGGAGCGTATCGGCGAAGCTCGGTTAACCCGAGAAACATAACAAAGCCGCCAATGAGAGTTGCCGCAAACGTATACGTTCCAAAGCCTATGGATGCTACGTGCGATATGATATAGCCTATCATCAAAAGACCAAATCCCATTGTCCGCCCCTATCCTTTCTGTTTTATTTTATGTTACTTCCGCAACAGTTTTTGTATTTTTTACCCGAGCCGCAAGGACAAGGATCGTTTCTGCCGACCTTTTGTGCGGCAGTTTTTCTTATAGTTACCTTTTTTTCGCTCTTAGGAGCCGAGCCCTCAAAGCCTGCACTTATCGGGTTGGCTACCTGCATTCTCTTGATTGTCGGCGCAACGCGAGGAACAACACTGAGAATACCGCGAACGGTCTTTTCGCGGATATCCTCTATCATTGTGTCAAACATATCGCCGCCAACGATTCTATATTCGGTAACGGGATCTCTGTGGGCATAGGACTGAAGTCCTATCTGACCGCGCAGCTCATCCATCGAGTCGATATGCTCCATCCAGGCCGTGTCAACGTTTTTAAGCAGAATTGAACGCTGGATCTCCAGGAACACCTCGCGACCGAAGGTCTTTTCCTTTTCTTCATATTTAGCGAGTGCGCGCTGCTCGAGCAATGCGAGAACGTCATCCGCTTTTGCAGACTTAAGCTCCTCATCGCTATATCTTAGGTCGCCTTCGTCAATAAGATAAGGCATATCTGCGCGAAGTCCTTCCAGATCCCAATCATATGGCTCTCCATCTCCAAGATGCGCCAGAACTCTGTCGCGTATGCTGGAGAGCATCATCTTTTTAATAGTTTCGCCAATGCCGTCACCGCCGTCCAGCACGTCACCGCGCTGTTTGTAAATAACGGTTCTCTGCTGGTTCATAACGTCATCGTAAGCGAGGACGTATTTGCGGCGCTTGAAGTTATTGAACTCAATTCTCTTCTGCGCGCTTTCAATGGAATTGGAAAGCATTCTCGCATCAATGGGAGTTGTTTCATCAAGACCCATTCTGTTTATCATATCGGAAAGGCGCTCCATTCTGTCCTCGCCGCCAAACAATCTCATAAGATCGTCCTCAAGCGATAAGAAGAAACGCGATTCTCCGGGGTCACCCTGTCTTCCCGATCGGCCTCGCAGCTGGTTATCTATGCGCCTACTCTCGTGTCTTTCCGTTCCGAGAATAAACAGTCCGCCCGCCTCCTTAACGCGCTCCGCTTCGGGTGCGATCTCTGCCTTATACTTGTTATAAAGGCGAGAGAAGCATGCGCGAGCCTCCAATATCTGCTCGTCATCTGTGTTTGAGGTGCCGTTTGCCTCAATTATAAGCTCCTCGGGTATCTGCATAGAGCGCATCTCCTGCTTTGCAAGGAACTCGGGGTTGCCTCCAAGCATTATATCGGTTCCTCTACCCGCCATATTGGTTGATATGGTTACTGCACCAAGCTTGCCCGCTTGGGCAACTATCTCGGCTTCCTTTTGATGATACTTTGCATTAAGCACGGTATGCTTGATGCCTGCCGCCAGCAGCTTGCGCGAAAGGAATTCGGATTTTTCAATGGAAACCGTACCTACAAGCACGGGCTGTCCTTTTTTATTACATTCCTTTATCTGTTCTATGACTGCTTGATATTTACCGTTGACCGTACGGAAAACGACGTCGTTATGGTCAAGGCGTATCATGGGCTTATTAGTGGGCACCTCCACAACGTCAAGCTCGTATATCTCTTTGAATTCGTCCTGCTCGGTAAGTGCCGTACCCGTCATTCCCGAGAGCTTTTTATACATGCGGAAATAGTTCTGGAACGTGATAGTTGCAAGCGTTTTGTTTTCCTTTTCTATCTTAACGCCTTCCTTTGCCTCGATGGCCTGATGCAAACCGTCCGAGTAGCGCCTGCCATACATCATTCTTCCCGTGAACTCGTCAACTATTATAACTCCCTTGTCTGTTACAACGTATTGCTCGTCACGGAACATAACTCCGTGCGCCTTTATTGCCTGATTTACGTAGTGCATAAGGTCGGCATTCTCGGGGTCGGTAAAGTTCTCAACGCCGAAATATGCTTCTGCTTTTTGCGCTCCGCGCGGCGTTAAAATGGCGTTTCTCGCCTTTTCATCAACGATATAGTCGGCATCAACGTTGTCATGGTCCTCTTTATTGTCAACCTCTTTGATAACGATCTTTTTAAGAGTTCTTGCAAACTTGTCCGCCCTATCGTACATATCGGTTGGCTCTTCGCCCGCGCCCGAAATGATAAGAGGAGTTCTTGCCTCATCAACGAGAATAGAGTCCACCTCGTCCACGATAGCGAAATTATGACCTCTCTGCACCATCCTCTCCTTATATACGACCATATTGTCGCGGAGATAGTCAAAGCCATATTCATTATTAGTACCGTAGGTAATATCGGCGCTGTATGCTTCTTTCTTTTGGTTGTTGTCCATTCCGTGAACGACAAGACCCGTTGAAAGTCCCATAAAGCCGTAAACTCTGCCCATTTCCTCGCTATCTCTCCTCGCAAGGTAATCGTTTACGGTTACTATATGCACGCCCTTGCCTGCAAGCGCGTTAAGATATGCGGGCAGCGTTGCAACAAGGGTCTTACCCTCACCCGTTTTCATCTCGGCTATTCTGCCCTGATGCAAAATGATTCCGCCGAGGAGCTGAACGTGGAAAGGTCTTTTGCCGAGGACTCGGTCATCTGCCTCTCTTACTGCCGCAAATGCATCGGGCAGAATATCGTCCAAAGTTTCGCCATTCTCAAGTCTTGCCTTGAGCGCAGGCGTTGTTGCTTTGAGCTCTTCATCGCTCATAGCCGCATACTTATCGGCAAGCGCCTCTATCTGCCGAGCTGTTTTTTCAAGCTTTTTTATCTGTCTTTCACTGTAAGTGCCAAAGATCTTTTCACCCAGACCCATTATAAGTTCCGCCTTTCAGATTTTGAAGGTATATACTAATACGGACATTCCGTTATTTGCCCTAAATTTAATTATACTATACTTTATCATATAATACAACCCGATTTTGTAAATTTTCGTAAAACACTTGAAAATAAGCGGCACTTGCGATATAATTATGCTATAATGATGCAACCCGGAGAAGTTCTGATGAATAAACACATAAACATTGTTCTTTGCGAACCAGAAATACCGCAAAATACGGGAAATATCGCGCGCACCTGCGCGGCAACGGGTGCTTCCCTACATCTTATCCGTCCGCTTGGATTTGAGATCGACAACGCCAAACTCAAGCGCGCGGGGCTCGATTATTGGGACAAGCTTGACATAACTTATTATGACGGATTGGCTGATTTTTTTGAAAAGCACCCCACAGCTAAGGTCTACTATTTTTCAACCAAGGCAAAGCACAATTATTGCGATATATGCTACCCCGATGAAGCCTGGATAATGTTTGGCAAGGAAACCAAAGGGCTGCCCGAGGAGCTTTTATTTGCTAACCCAGACAGCTGCGTAAGGATCCCTATGCGCGACCACTTGCGCTCTCTCAACCTCTCAAACTCTGTTGCCATAGCGGTTTACGAAATTCTGCGCCAATGGAATTTTGAGGGGATGCAGGAAATGGGCGAGCTTACTAAATTCAGCTGGTAAAAATTCTGATTTTGGAGTAATTGATGAACACTAATAAAAGAGTTACAGTTGCTATGAGCGGCGGTATAGACAGCGCCGTTGCCGCACTTTTGCTTTTGCGGCAAGGACAATCCGTTACGGGAGCGACGATGCTTTTGTGCAACAGAATACTTGCGGATGGGACGGACGCCGCCCTTTCGGACATTGCCGATGCAAAGTCAATTTGTGCTTCTATCGGCATTGAACACAAGGTTTACGATATGACGGGCGAGTTTCACTCGACAGTGGTTAAAAATTTCATTGACACCTACCTTGAAGGCGGCACCCCAAATCCCTGTATCGTATGCAACAAGCACTTGAAGTTCGGCGCCTTGCTTGAGCTCGCTATCAAATCGGGGGCTGACTACGTTGCCACGGGGCATTACGCGCGCATAGAAAAGACCGTTGGCGGCAGATACGTTATAAAAAAAGCGGCTGACAGCCGTAAGGACCAAAGCTACATGCTCTGGTCGCTTTCCCAGCATCAGCTCGCGCACACACTTTTCCCCCTTGGCGATCTGACAAAAACAGAGATACGTGCTATTGGAGAGGCGGCAGGATTTGTAAACGCTCACAAGAGCGACAGCCAGGACATCTGCTTTGTTCCCGACGGCGATTATGCAGCATTCATTGAGCAGCAACTTGGCTATCCTTATCCGACCGGAGATTACGTTGACGAGGAAGGCAACGTTTTGGGACGCCACAAGGGTATGATTCACTACACAATAGGTCAGCGCAAGGGACTTGGAATCTCTATGGGCAGGCACATCTTCGTTACAAAAAAGGATGCCGCTACGAATACGGTCACGCTCGCAGACGAGGATAAGCTATTTACCGACACCGTAATAATTAAAAACGTAAATCTTATTCCATTTGACTCTTTTGAGGGAAAGATCCGTATCCAAGCAAAGATAAGGTACAGCCAGAGCGTTGCTCCCGCGTATGCCGAGCTTACCGGCAAGGACGAGATCACGCTTACGTTTGATACACCGCAAAGAGCCCCCGCAAGGGGTCAGTCTGCCGTTATGTATGACGGCGATACCCTCATCGGCGGAGGAATAATTCAATAAAAAATCGCATCGGGTTTACCGATGCGATTTTAATTTTACTTTTCGAGGATAAGACCGCCCGCGATAACCGATGTGATCTGACACGATACGTAACTATTATACGAATATGCGGCAACTTTGTTTTGTCGAGTGAGTATCACAATTTCGTCACATTTCACAACATAACAGGCATATTTCTCAGCCTGTGGTCGACTATCCTGGAATTTATGGAATATGCATGCGCCTCAAGGTATTTATCTCCTGAATCACTAAGCCCCGATGACACTAATTTTTGGATTACGTCAAAGGATATCTGCTCTATCTCAGAAGAAATGCTCTTGGTGTTTTCTGCGGGCGCATTAATAAGTTTCTCCAGCCTTTGAGCTATATCATCTTGTCCAAGCTCGCGCAAAGCACGGAAGCTCCATTTATAATAGGGCATGTGAGCGCCTTCAAGCAAAAAGCTGATTTCAAGCGCATTTTTGACAAATTCGTCAAGTGCCAAACGCGCCGCACCGCGCTCTCCATGCATAAGGCATCTTTCATAATTATACTGCCCCGATTGTGCCATATAGAAGGCACACGAGGCAATTTTTTTGCGCCTTACATCCTCGGGCATACCGTTCTTTATTGTTTCCCTGACCTCCGAGAACACGCCAAGTTCATCACAGAACACCTCGCCGTTCGTTGCCTCGGCGAGATAGTGTGAAGGAATATATAGCCAGTCCTCAAGCGTTTCGGGGGCACCATTTCTTCCCGTGTAGCGCTTGTAAAACTCCTCAATTGTCATCACACCGCGTCCGTCCGAGCCGCCGATGCTCTTTTCGCTCCTACTTTGTGCGGAATACTGCGTCTGGAGCTTGGAATAAGCTCTGAACAGCTTAAATCCAAACGTCTGCTCATCCTCTCGGGTTATCCAAAGACAAAGCGAGGTTTCAAAATCGTGGTCCGTTGATACACTGTCATCAAAGCCAAAGCATTCCGAGCCATGACCCACAAGGCCGACCGCTATGCGATGTTTATACTGTGCAAAGTCGCGCTCTATCATTGGCTTTACGGCATCGGTATAAAATTTTCTTGAAGCCTCAATTCCCTGCATATATCTTCTCCGTTAAAGCCTTGAGCTTCTTCTCATAATCAAAATAACCGAAATATCCAAAGGACGGATAGCACTTTGAGCAAAGGAAGGCAAAATTGCCGTTATGCTCGTTGCCCTCGTCCATCAAAAGCTGCCATGCACGCTCCATTGAATCATAGGCTCTTTCGTCGCAGGGATCGGCATCGTAATATAAGTGCGCAAGGTTCACAAGCGTTACCGCTATCTCGCCATTACAGTCACCTTTCTTCTCGAGTATTTCTATTGCGCGATAGCAACAAGCCTGCGCGTTTTCTCGCTCGCCAAGGTCCACGTATGCACTTGACACGTTGTTATAGTATGCCGCCATTTTATAGTCATCAGAAGAAAGGCAAGCGTCATAAATGCTTTTTGCCTTTGCATAATACTGCATTGCCTCGCGCGCCATACCAAAGGCTTTCATGGTTGTAGCGCCGTTAAGATAGAGTGTGCCTGCGCTCTCGCCTTTGTCCATATTATGCTCGTCCATAAGCGCAAAAGTCTCTTTCACCGCACTCATAGCTCGATCCTTATCGCTCGTTCTTCTAAAATATCCGATCTCCTCGTTCAATATCTCAACAAGCCCGCGCACGTCGCCAAGGTTGCGCGCCTCGCGCTCCCAATATTCCAAAAGTTTGCCAACTGCGGCCAGATCGTTTGTGGCAAAAAGCTCGTCAAGCTTTGCGATGATGCGCGCTATCGGGATTATATCGTAAGATTCCTTGGAGCAGCCTTTACACTTGATTATTCTTTCGTCACTCATCTTATTTCTCCTGATTTTATTTGGAATTTTCTATAAAAATTATACCATACGAAAACGCACCCTGTCAACACAAATAATTTCAAAAAAGCTGATAATTTATAGTGACAAAACGGACAATATATGTTATAATAAATTAAGTATTGTTATTTGTATATTTTCTCCTTGGAGGTAATTATGGATATATTGAATTTCGTGGTAGCTATGGCGGGGCTTGTCGTGTCCATTATCTGCCTTGTTTCCCTTGTAAAAATAAACAAGTCAATGGACTCTATCGGCAAAGGCGACTCCGATAAAAAGCTGGACGAGATGCGCGAGGGCATTTACAATGAATTTGCACGCAACCGCACCGAGCAAAATCAGACTGCTTTGGCTCAGCGCACCGAGGTTTCTGCAAAAATCAGTGAGGTCAACAAGAGCCTTGAGCAATTGAACAAGACCAACCAGGAGCAGCTGATCCGCATATACAGACAAATGGCGGACGGTATGGCGGCTATGCGCGACAAGAATTCCGAGATAAATGAAAAGCAAAATCAAAAGATAGAGGCGGCTCTTGCCAAAATGCAGGAGAGCAACGAAAAGAAGCTTGACGAAATGCGCACGGTTGTTGACGAAAAGCTTACTTCTACCCTTACCCAGCGCCTTGACAGCTCCTTTAAGACAGTTTCAAGTCAGCTTGAAAATCTCTACAAGGCTCTCGGCGAAATGAAGGAGATGTCGGGCGGTATCACCGAAAACGTCACCACACTCAACCGCGTGCTTACCAACGTAAAGGCAAGAGGAACCTGGGCAGAGGTGCAACTTAAGAACATCCTTGACCAGACTATCCCTAATATGTACGTTGAAAACTACGCGCCCAGAGCATCCAGCAAGGACAGAGTTGAGTTTGCCATAAAGATCCCCTCCGGCGAAAACTATTCCGAGATAACCTATTTGCCGCTTGACTCAAAGTTCCCCATGGAAGACTACATTCGCCTTTGTAACGCCGCAGACCGCGCTGACCCTGAGGCTCTTGCCGCGGCGCGCCGCGCGCTTGAGGACCGCGTTCTCCACGAGGCACGCGACATCAACAAATACATAAGCGTTCCCGCAACAACGCCTTTCGCAGTAATGTACCTTGCAAGCGAGGGACTCTACGCCGAGATAGCGGCTTCGCAAAGCGGAATTGCGGAGCGCATTCAAAATGATTACAACATCATGATATGCGGTCCTTCAACCGTAACTGCCCTGCTCAATTCACTTGCTATGGGCTTCCGCATTGCCGCTATCAATGAAAAGGCGCACGAGGTAAGAAAGATACTGTCTGCCGTTAAGGCACAGTACGATACTTTTGAAACCGTGCTTGCCAAGGCAAAAAAGAAGATAGACGAGGCGGGAAAGTCGCTTGACGATGCACAGCATAGAAACAGTATCATTCAGAAAAAGCTGCGCTCCGTTGAGGCGCTTGACTCGGTCGAGGCGGACGGCGTTTTACAGCTTGAGCCCGCTGCATATAACGACGAGGAGGAGGACGAGGAATAATGCTTCTTGCCGCCACTTGTCTTTTCGGACTTGAAAAACAGCTTGGCGAGGAGATAGACGCGCTTGGTCTTAAAAGAGTTGAAACTATTGATGGACGAGTTCTCTTTGAAGGCGAGGCGCGCGATATCGCTCGCGCAAATATAAATTTAAGGCTCGCGGAGCGAGTCTTTATCGTGTTATCTCGCTTTCCTGCAAATACTTTTTCAGAGCTTTTTGACGGTACTAACGCTATCGCTTGGGAGGACTTTATCGGCAGGCTTGACGAGTTCCCCGTTACGGGACATTCAATAAAAAGCAAGCTGACATCCATCCCCGACTGCCAAAGCATAGTTAAAAAGGCTATAGTAAACCGTCTTTCAAGCATCTATGGTATATCCTGGTTTGAGGAAACTGGCGTTAAATACAAGGTTGAATTCTTTATTCTAAAAGACGTTGCGATGCTTATGATAGACACCTCGGGTATGGCTCTTCACAAGAGAGGCTACAGGCCCGACGCGGGCGCGGCGCCTTTGCGCGAAACGCTTGCTGCATCCATTGCTCTGACTGCCAGACCGCGCGAGGACGTTCTCTTCTGGGATCCCTTCTGCGGCTCGGGCACCATTGCCATTGAGGCTGCCATGATAGCCCGAAAGATCGCCCCGGGACTTAACCGTCACTTCGCCGCTGAATCATTCGGACAAATTCCGACTGCGCTTTGGTTAGATGCACGCGATGAAGCAATGTCGCTTGAAGTCAAGGATTCCGCCTTTGAGGTATGGGCATCCGATATTGACGAGGACATACTTGACCTCACTTATGAAAACGCCTTGCGCGCGGGAGTTGAGGACTCAATAAATATCTTCCGCGCCGATGCAAGAAAGATCCGCAAGCCCGAGGACAGACGCGGAACTATAGTTTGTAATCCTCCTTACGGCGAGCGAATGGGAGAACTTCAAGAGGTTGAGCAGCTCTACCGCGAGATTGGTCGCAATTTCAAGTACTTTGAGCCCTGGCACATTTACGTTTTGACCTCAAGCGAGTATTTTGAAAAGCTTTACGGCAGACGCGCAGACAAGGTGAAAAAGCTTTATAACGGAATGCTCCCCTGCTCGCTTTATCAGTTTTTCAAGCCCGCGGATCACTCCTTTGACGATAGAAAACAGCAAAAATACAACAATAACAAGCCAAAATTCAAACACAAATAAATTAAGAGGAAATACAATGCTTAATCTTTGCGATCCCAGAACAATACGTCAGGTGATGGACATGTTCGGGTTGAATTTCAAAAAGGAATACGGACAGAACTTTTTAACGGACAACATGACCGTTGAAGACATCGCGGATGCCTGCAGTACAAACCGCGACATAACGGTTGTTGAGATAGGTCCCGGAATCGGGTGCATGACGCGCGAGCTATGCGAGCGATACGCGCGCGTTGTTGCCTTTGAGATAGACGAGGGGCTTATTCCCGTTCTCAAATACACACTTAACGACTATAAAAACGCAACTGTGATAAATCAGGACGTTATGGAGGCAGACCTTGCCACTATACTTGAACCCTATTTTAGAATGGGGCCCGTTGCCGTTTGCGCAAATCTGCCCTATTATATCACAACGCCTATACTTATGAATCTGCTTGAATCAAAGCTGCCCTTTGAGAGCATTACCGTTATGGTTCAGACCGAGGT
>JAFQLG010000017.1 GCA_017414605.1 Clostridia bacterium | reverse complement strand
CGCGCCTGCGCCATCATAGTTTCACTTGAAGCGCCGCGTCCGATAGCAACGATAACGTCCGCCTCGGAGATATCAACGTCCTTTGGCTTTTTGTAGGTTTCGATAACCTCGATAGCGGAGGTAAGCATATCGCTTGTAACCGCCATATTAACTATCTCGCCCACAGCATCCTTTGTGGGAGTAGGCTCGTTGAATACCTTGTAGCGCGCCGTGCAGAACTGGGGGCGGGTATTAGGTGTAACTATCTGCGCCATGATATTGCCGCCAAATGCGGGTCTTATCTGAACGAGGTCGCTGTTTTCCTTCATCTGAAGAACGGTGCAGTCAGCGGTGAGGCCCGTGCGGCAGCGAGCCGCAACTCTGGGCGCTAACTGGCGGCCGAGATTGGTTGCTCCAACTAAAATGGAGGAGGGATGATGCTTTTCTATAAAGTCGCAGAAAGCCGCGGTGTAGGGCTCGATGCGGAAATCGCGGAGCGCCTCGTCATCGTAAACGAACACCTTGTCAACGCCGTAATGCAAAAGCTTTTCGGCATGTGCCTCAAGCTCGTGACCTATCATAAGCGCGTAAACGGGGTGACCCGTAACGGATGCCAGCTCGCGCGCCTTGCCGCAAAGCTCAAGAGTTACCTTGTGCATAGAACCGCCCGAGCAGTCCGCGTAAACGCAAACGCCGCGCCAGAGCGACTTGTCAAGCTCGGCTTTTTTAGCTTCTTCAACGTATTCAACAACGCCGCCGCCCTTCCGCACGCACATCTTGCACATCTTGCAGGCGGAGGAGATATCCAGCTTTTGTCCGTCGTAGCTGATAGCGCCAAAGGGGCATAGCTTAACGAGGGCGGGAGCGTTTTCGGGAGTGACTAAATTCTGCTTAATAACCAACTTGCTCATTATGTAACGTCCTCCTTAAACCAATTTTTGTGCGCGGAGCAGGGCATAAAGCTTAGCTGCCTGCTCGTTTGCAGTGCCCTCAACGTTTTGCTTTGAAACGTTCTTTTCGGGTGGGAAAATTCTTTCAACCTGAGTTGCCGAGCCTGTAAGACCGTAATGGCTTTCGTCCTGGTCCTCAAAGTCGGCAAAGGAGAAGAACTTAACGTCGTCCGCCTTGATCGTCTTTTTGATCTTGTAAGAGGGCAGACGGGGAGTGTTTATGTCGCCGTCAACGGAGATAAGGCAGGGAAGCTTGACCGAGAGCTTGACGTTCATGTCGTCAAGGGCGCAAGTGGCAAATATTTTACCATCACTCACGTCATCAACGGAAAGAACGTTTGAAATATTTGCAAGACCCAGGTATTCCGCAACCTCGGCGCCAACCTGTGCGGTGTCGCCGTCAGTAGTCTGCTTTCCACATATGATGAGGTCAAATTCGCCGCATTTTCTGATGCCCTGAGAGATGGTGTAAGCCGTTGCAAGCACGTCCGCGCCCGCAAACTTACGGTCGGAAAGAACAGTGCCGCGGCAAACGCCCATGGCGATAGTTTCTTCAATAGCTACTCTTGCCTGCGGGGGACCCATGGTTATACACTGAACCTCGCCGCCGTATTTTTCAACAAGGGTAAGAGCAACCTCCAAGGCATAAAGATCGTAAGGGTTGATCTTGCTCTGTATGCCGTTTCGCTTAAGCACGCCCGTTACGGGATCGACCTCAACGTTGTTGGATCCCGGAACCTGCTTTACGCAAACCAAAATTTTCATTACGTACCTCCGTTTTGGAAATTTGCAATATACATAAATATTATAACATACCTCGCCCGCCATTTCAATAGCCTTTTTGTCTTTTTGCGGAAAACGGCAAAAAATATGACTGTAAAGAGGTTAAACAAAGCAAAAAATCAAGAAAAAGAGCAGGTGTCACACAAACGGAGAAGTGTATAATTTTTCGCTATTAAATTTTATTTATTCTATTGACACGGGTGTTAAATTGTGTTAATATTAAAATGTAGGCATATTGCTTATAGAATAAAGCTTTCAGAGAGGGAAAACATGTTAGCGATCAAAAACGGAAAATTGGTGCTTGAGAATGGCGTAATTGAGGGCAAGGCCGTTATTCTCAGCAACAAAATTGAGGCAATAGTTGACGAGTGTGACCTGCCCGCAGACGTAACCGTGATAGACGCGGAGGGCGGCTATATAACCCCGGGATTTATCGAGCTTCATATTCACGGATACCTTGGAAAAGACGTATGCGATGCGGATGAGCAGAGCGTAAGAATTATAGCCAAGGGCTTGCTTGAAAACGGAGTTACGGGCTTTTTGCCAACAACGATGACCGTTGATATGGAGGTCATCAAGGGCGCTATCGAGGCTTGCCGCAAGGTCATGGCCGAGGGCGAGGGATTGGATGGCTCAACCGTGCTTGGAGTTCATGCCGAGGGACCCTTCATTTCGGCATCCAAAAAGGGAGCGCAGGACGCGCGCTACATACTCAAGCCCGATGCAAAGTTCGTAAAAGAAAACGCGGACGCGATAAAGCTTATCACGCTTGCTCCCGAGGAGGACGAGGATTTTGCGGCTATCCGCGAGATCTGTCGCGATACGGACGTTGTCGTTTCCATGGGACATACCTCTGCAGATTATAAAACGGCAAAGGCAGGAGTTGAGGCAGGCGTTAAGCACGCCACCCACCTCTTTAACGCTATGACTCCTCTCACGCACAGAGGCCCCGGCGTTGTCGGCGCGGCGCTCAATTCCGATAGCGTGAGCTGTGAGCTTATCGTTGACACCTACCATGTTGACGCGGCTCTCTACGACATAGTTTATAAGCTCAAGGGCAGAAAGCTTTGTCTTATTACGGACTGCTTGCCCGCAGGCGGACTTCCCGAGGGAGAATATACTCTCGGCGGAGCAAAGATAATTTACCGCGATAACATCTGTCGCCTTGAGGACGGCACTATCGCAGGCAGCGTTCTCCATCTTAATAAGGGTGTTTGGAACGTTTATAAAAACTCCTCTATCCCGCTTCACGAGTGCGTGAACTGCGCGTCCCTCAACCCCGCAACAACGCTGGGGATAGCGGATAGAAAGGGATCTATTGAGGTTGGCAAGGATGCGGACGTAGTAATCCTTGATAATGAATTCAACGTAAGAAAAACTATAATCGGAGGTAATGTCAAGTATGAAGCTTAAGGTTGCAGCTAAACTGGATGCGGGCTTTGCGCCCATGGCGTTGGTTTGCAGAGAGATGAGAGAGGGAACCGCAAACGGCGGTCAGGACCTCATAATCGCGGCAGAGAGAAACAAGGGCTATACTCTTGTTTACAAGACCAGAATTTATAAGGACGGCACAGGACACGACGAGGAGAACTGCAAATACGTTGACCGTATTGCAAAAACGCTCCTTTGGGTATCGGGCGGCTACAAGCTTTATATCGCGGGTAGCGCAGTTGTCGGCGAGTACATAAAGAACACCTTCTGTTATGGCGGAACCAGAGATTTTGACGTTCGCTTTATGGAGAGAGT
>JAFQLG010000016.1 GCA_017414605.1 Clostridia bacterium | reverse complement strand
TGTTTGCGGGATAAGCCATATTTGCCCAACACATAAAAGTCTTTGCCTCGGGCGTTCGGTAATAAACACGTATCTTTGCCTTGATGTAGCTTCTGCCCACGTCAACAGTAACGCCGAGCATACCCTTCATTCCGTAAAGCGGATCGATCTCGCCCATCCAAACGGTCTTACCGCCGTCCGCATTGTGCTCAACCGCCGCCTCAAGCGGCATAAAGGTTGTGGGACGGTGATGCTGAGGCCAGTTGAATTCAATTCCTCCCGATATCCATGCGCCCGCAATACCGACAAGCGCAGGCTTTATAACCTCGTTGTAATAAATAAAGTCGTCATTTGCAACTTTATCGTAAGCGCGCAATATCTTGCCTCCCACCTCGGGGAGCAGCTTTGTATAGATGTACTCATTTTCAAGCGTGTAGACGTCGTATTCAACGTCGCGGCGCTCGTCTGTTATTCCGTCCGAATAAGGAATGGGATAAAGCTTGCCCGAGGCTCCCTGATAAGGCTTGTTTTCAAAAAACATAGGCAGAGTGTTTGCCGCCTTGGGAATATAAGTTGGAATTATCTCGCGTTTTTTTGTTACGTTAACCTTTTTCATTGCAAAATCTCCTTATATGTGCTATAATGAGTGTGCAGACCTTTGGACACTTGCCCAAATTCTACATTATAATTATACACTCACTTATCATTGTATAAAAGACAAAAGATCTGTCGTTTTTTTCACAAAAATTTATCCCAAAGGCGAGAGAAAAAATGCTTGTAATCGTTGAACAAAACTATAAGATAACAGGTTGGTGCCGCGAGATAGTGGAAGGATTGCGCACCGAAGCAAGAAAGAAAAGAATAAACCTCGCGATAGGCTCAAGCATTGAAGAAATAGCGTCAAGCGAGCATCCCGAGGGAGCAGTTATGATAGTTGGCTCGGATATGGATTGGCTATGCTCCGCCGTTTGTACCGCAAAAGGCGCAGGTAAGCACCCTATCGTGCTCAGCAACCAATCGGAGCGCAGTCTTGGCGGCGGAGTAAGCTGCGTTACCGAGGACCTCTTTGAGTCCATGGGAGCAATTTGCCGCCATTTTGATTCAGTTGGTGCGCGCAGAGTTGCGCTTTATGCCGTAAATCCCAAGTCGGCATCTGACACATGCAGAATGCAAGCCTTTTTGGAGCACGGCGGAAATAAAGAGGATATTTTTACAAATTCAGGCTCTCTTTCAGACTGCTTTGAGCATTTTTTGGCAAAGCATCGCCAAAACCAATATAATGCCCTTGTCTGCACCAACGATTTTGCCGCGCTTTCGCTTTTGCGACATATGAAAGACTCAGGACAAACAGCTAACGCTTTGGAAATCATAAGCTATTCAAACACCCTGCTTTCCGAATGCTCTACTCCTGCCGTATCAACGGTTGTCACCAACTATGAAAGCTTTGGCAAGCTGGCATTTATGATATTGGACTGTATCATAAAATCCGACACCATAAACGGAATGCACGTGCTGGCGAAATGGACTATACGCCATAGAGATACCTCATCAAGCCGAACTTCCCTACCCAGCGTGCCGAGTACCACCTTGACTGAGGAAGCGGCGGCGCAATTTTATCATGACCCCGAGCTTATAGAGATGATGCGCATAGAAAAACTGCTTTCCGAATGCGATGAGGTTGACCTTGATATTCTCAAAATGATACTTGAGGGCAAACTAACCGCCGAGATAGAACTTTGCTGCTATCTTACCCCCACCGCCCTCAAATACAGAATGAAAAAGATGAAGGACACCTGCGCCGTTTCCTCGCGCGCCGAGCTCTGTGAAGTGCTTTGCAAATATTTGGGCAGAGGGGATAGCCTTTTTCTCCTGAAACATAGAAAATAAATTTAGGCTTTTTTGCAAGTTATGCGATAGCCCTTTCCTACATTTATAATAAAGAGAGCATATATTCCTCGCCCGAGGAATATATGCTCTCTTTTTATCATATGTTTAAGCTTTTGCAAATGAAATCCTATCGGGTCACATCTAGCTTATTGTTTTTCGGGAAGTGCCCCGTCAGAATACTTGTGTCCAAATGCATAGTAGAATCCGCTTCCCGTTTCGTCGGTTTCGTGGATAACAAGCGCGGAGTTGGTCCTGTAGTAGAATCCATACTCTCCAAAGTTGCACGACGTCATTATGCTGACGTAATGTCTTGTTTCTCCGTCGTCATAGGACATTATCATATCCTTTGAGTGCATACTCTTACTCGTATTTATGCTTCGATGGCCTATCTCTTTTCCAAGCTTCAGCTTCATAATATCACCCACCTGGAAGCCGGTAGCTCTAACACCTATCTTGTTCTGGGGATTAGGATTGTTGCAATATGCCATTTCAATCGTTTGAGTCATCGCATAAGCCAAATAGTGAGTTGCTCCAAATGAATATACGTTAAAGAAATATTCAATGTAATCCTTAGAAGTGGGAAGCTTGGATACATATTTGCTTATGGGGTTGGACTCCGTGTTCCAAACGTCCATACCGCCGCCAAACGGAGTGAAGTAAAGCTCAAAAACAGGGTCGGTTTCCGATCCCAGATACAAGATCTGCTCATCCCTTGGGATCTCATCTTCTCTTCCTGCCTGAATGAGCGCAAGCTGTTCCTCATTTCTGCGGCGCGCTTCGTTCCAGAATTCCTGATATTGCTCCAGCTCTTGATACTCTATCATAAGATTAGTGTAGTTGCGAACAATACGATACAGCTCATCATGATCGGAGATAATAACACCGGATTGGGACGAACCGTTTCCGTTGCGACCTCGGTAGTTGTTTTCATCCAGATTTGAGCTGGTAAAGAAAATCGCGGGACCGTGTTCTTGTCCACTTCTGTCCAGATAGTTGGACACCGTGCAGCTCTTTACGTGCTGCATGTTTGATGAAGAATCGGCAATTGCCCACTTAACAACTACGCAATTCAAAAAGTCGGATACCTTTTTGCCTTTTGCATACTCATCGTAGCATTCCGTTTTCGCTGCTGCATTGAAATACTGTACGAAATTGATATGAGCTCTGTTCTCCGTCTTGCCTGTATTGGGGTTGTATTGCTTTACAGCATATGAAGGATACTGGTTTACCATAGTGACCTTAATACCCATACGCGCCGCCTCAACAAGCATATACGAGATGCGAACAAATCCATGTTCATCGTAGTTCGTGCCGTAAAGTGAGCGCATATATCCATAGTAGCGGCTCTCGGGTATTACACAAACAGATGCCGTAGCCGAGGTTCTGTAAGAGGAAAAGGTTATCTCTACGTCCTCGTCCTTGTGCGCCAGCTTGTACTGAATGCACTGATATATCAGCAATCCCATTCCACAGTTAGGATCGTGCAAGGAATCACTCGACAAGCGATAAAACGCCTCTGCCGTTACCGTTTTGCCATTGATGTTGGCATACGTGGTTGAACCTAATCCCTGGAAATTCTCGGGATTGTTTGCAACGGGCATTTCATCATAGTACTTTGTTATGGAATGCTTGTTGTTCTCCTCAATGTTCGCCGCAATGGCGGGAAGAACAGTTTCAAAGAACGGAGAATCCTGATCCGTTGCCCCCACAAGATAGTTCTTAACAAACGAGTTGGTTTCGCTTGGGAACTTAGTAGCCGTGCTTGCACCGAATAGGGAGCGGATCGCATCTCCGATCGGTCCGCCCGCCTGGGCGAAGATAGCAACTCCGCCCAGAGTCATAGCGCAGACCAAAACACATACAATTATAACTTTTATAATTTTATTTTTCTTCATGATATCTCTCCTTATCGGTTTCAGGCTGCCGTGTATTCGTCGGGATTTTCGGAATCGCCTGTCGATGTATTGTCGCTTATCTCGGTATCGGTTTTAGTGTAAGTCACACCGGAGTTCGCGTAAACACCACCGCCAAGCTTTGCGGTATTTCCCTTAATGGTACATTCGACAAGCGAGAGGCTTCCACCCTTGGCATATATAGCGCCGCCGTTTGCCGTTGCGCTATTGCCTGTCAGGCTTGCACCCGTTATTGTCACGTTGGACGTTGATATAAGCGATATCGCGCCACCATACGGAGCACTATTCTTTGTGAAGCTTCCACCGTTGATGTTGACGGTTGCCTTATACGCATTTATCGCACCGCCAAAACTATCGGCAGAGGTGTTTTCGGTCATAGTGACGTTATTGAGGGTAAGAGTTCCCGCACCTACGTAGATCGCTCCGCCGCCTTCATTGTTTCCGTCATTAGTTCCATCGTTGCCCTCAACGCTATTTGAGGTAAAGGTCGCGCCTGTAACCGTTACACTGTCGCCCGTGCGAATATCTATCGCACCGCCGCACAAAGCG
>JAFQLG010000015.1 GCA_017414605.1 Clostridia bacterium | reverse complement strand
CCTCCTCCCAGATTGTGGGCACTCAGGCCGTGTTCAACGTCCTCATGGGCGAGCGGTACAAGACCTGCACCAAGGAATTCAAGGACATCGTGCTGGGTAAGTACGGTAAGACTCCCGTGGCTATCGACCCCGAGTTTGTAAAGAAGATTCTCGGCGAGGACGCAAAGGTTATAGACTACCGCCCCGCAGACGATCTTAAGCCCGAGCTTGACGAGCTTCGCGCAAAGATCCCCGCAGGACTTATGGAGCAGGAGGAGGACGTTTTGTCCTATGCGCTCTTTGAGCAGGTAGCGCTCAAGTTCTTTGAGTACAGAAAGAATCAGAAATACGGAATTGACGCAAATGCCGATAAGGCGGCAGGCGTCCATACCGTTTAATAGTGAAAAAAGGAGAGCCTCGGCTCTCCTTTTTCTCTTAAAAATATTATTGACACTTTTTGAGGGAAATGATATAATTATAGAAGATAAAACAAGCCAAAGGAGCGCTTATGTCAAGAATGATAATGAATATGGATTTCGCCTGGAAATTCCATAGAGGAGATATAGATGCAGAGGTGACACAGTCCCATTCCGCCGATTATGCCGCGGCAAAGGCGGGCAATGCGCAGGGGCCTGCGGGCAGGATCTGGAACGACTCGGAGTGGCGCGTTGTGGACCTTCCGCACGACTATTATGCCGAGAGCGATATTGTGGAAAGCGGCAGACATTCGCACGGATACAGGACCGAGGATAATGCCACCTATCGCAAGAGCTTTCTTTTGCCCGAGGACTTGAGGGATAAGGATTTCACCCTCGTTTTTGAGGGAATCGCCGTCAATGCCGAGATATATCTAAACGGCTCGCTTATGGCGCGTTCGCATTCGGCTTATACCGAGGTGGCGTTCAATGCAACGGACAGACTTTATTTCGGCAAGCGCCCGAATGTGCTCGCCGTGCTTGTTAACGGTCGTGCGGCAGAAGGCTGGTGGTATGAGGGCGCAGGCATCTACCGTCACGTAAAGCTTTACGTCAAGGAGCGCTTGCACATAGCACATAACGGTATTTTTGCAAAGCCGCAGCTCAAAAAGGGAACTAAAAACAGCTGGTATATCGATATTGAAACGGCGGTTGAAAACCGCACGAGCTATGACGAGATCTGCGCGGTAAAGCATACGCTCACGTGGGGTGACGGTACCGTTGCCGAGGCGCAGAGCGCCACAGTTGATGCCCGCTTTGCCGGCGTTACCGAGATAAAGATCAAAATGCAGGTCGGCAAGGTCAAAAGATGGGACGTTGATAACCCCAATCTCTATACTCTCAAAACCGAGCTTTTGGACGAGAGTGGAAAGGTCATCGACGAGGTGACTGAAAAAATCGGCTTCCGCACCTTCAGAATTGATGCGGAAAAGGGCTTTTTCCTAAATGACCGCCCCTTAAAGATAATGGGAACTCGCAACCACCAGGACCACGCGGGCGTTGGCGTTGCCTTGCCCGATAAGGTGATACGTTACCGCATAAAGAGGCTTAAAGAGCTTGGCACCAATGCCTACCGCTGCTCGCATAATCTTCCAAACCGCGAGGTGCTGGACGCCTGCGACGAGCTTGGACTTATCGTTATGGACGAAAATCGCCGCTTCGAATCAAGCGACGAGGTGCTGCATAATCTGGACGTTATGGTGCGCCGTGACAGAAATCACCCGTCGGTAGTATTCTGGTCGCTCTTTAACGAGGAGCCTTTGCAAAACACCGACGAGGGCGCGAGAATTTATCGCACCATGCGCGACTATGTGCGCCGCTTGGACGATAGCCGTATTATAACGGGTGCTATCAACGGTAATATGGAGGGCGCGGGGCTCCTTATGGACGCAACGGGCTTTAACTACGTTATCCACAATATCGACGCATACCATAACAAGCATCCGCATCAGCCCATTATAGGCGCGGAGAATAACAGCGCCGTTTCCACGCGCGGCTGCTATGAGAGCGATAAAGAGCAAAAGCAGGTGCTTGCTTGCTATGACGAGGAAACTGTTCCATGGGGTCAGACCATACGCGAAACCTGGAAATATGCTATGGAGCGCGATTGGTTCTCGGGAATATTTATCTGGACAGGCTTTGACTATCGCGGCGAGCCAACACCTTTCACCTGGCCTTCGGTTTCTTCGCAGTTCGGAATTATGGACACCTGCGGCTTTGCAAAGGATTCCTTCTATTATAACAAGGCGTGCTTTGACAAAAAGCCCATGATACATCTGCTTCCGCATTGGAATTGGAAGACGGGTGACGTCGTAAGAGTTGCCGCGCCCTCAAACTGTGAGGAAGCGGAGCTGTTCTTGAACGGCAAATCGCTTGGCAGAAAGAGCTGTGACTGTATAAATACTGCCGAGTGGCAGGTGCCCTTTGAGCGCGGAAGATTGCTTGTCAAGGGATATAGGGGCGGCAAATGCGTAGCCCATGCCGAGCAGAGAACTGCGGGAAAGCCTTATGCCATAAGGCTTGAGGCGGCGAGTGGCAACATTTTGAACGACGGCGCGGACACCGCAGTCATAAACGCGGCGGTTGTG
>JAFQLG010000014.1 GCA_017414605.1 Clostridia bacterium | reverse complement strand
GCCCCAAGGACGCAACCGAAGTCTCAAAGGTAGTTAAGATAGCAAATTATTACAAGCTTCCCCTGACCACCTGGGGTGCGGGCGGTGGCACTCAGGGCGGTGCTCTTCCCGTTTGCGGAGGCATTTTGCTGGACACCAAGAGAATGAACAAGATATATGAGGTCAACACCGACGCTATGTACATAGAGTGCGGCACGGGTGCTATCTATAAGCACGTGGAGTGGGCGGCAAACGAGGTCGGCAAGGCTACTATGCACTATCCCTCCTCCCTCACCTCCTCCACCGTTGGCGGATTTTTAGCACACAGAGGTATCGGCGTTTGCTCCACGAAATATGGCAAAATAGACGATAAGGTGCTGCAAATGGAGGTGGTTCTCCCCAACGGAGATATTATTTACACCTCTCCCGCGCCCAAGCACGCGGCAGGTCCCGACTTAAACCAGATATTTATCGGCTCTGAGGGTACCCTGGGAATCATCACCAAGGCGCAAATTCGCATATTCGATCAGCCCGAGGAGCGTCGCTTCCGCGGATTCCTTTTCCAAGATCTGCACGCAGCCTTTGAGGCAAGCCGCGAGCTGCTCCAGAAGTTCAAGCCCTCCGTTATGCGACTCTACGACGAGGCGGAAACGGGCTCTCTTATCAAAAAGATAGTTGGCGTTGAGCGCAAGGGCGCGTTTATGAACGTTGCTATCGAGGGCTGTCGCGAAATGGTGGACGTTGAGGAAAAGATACTGCTTGACACCTTCAAAAAGTACGGCGCGGAAGACCTCGGCAGTGAGTACGGCGAAAAATGGTGGAAGGAAAAGATAACCTTCTTCTATCCCGGTCACATGATGGATATTCCTCAGATGTTCGGTACTATGGACACTATCGCGCCCTACGGTAAGATCGAGGAGATCTATTGGGCAATGAAGAATGCCATTGAGACCAACTTCCCGCAGGCTAAATTTATCGCGCACTTCTCGCACTGGTACGAGTGGGGCGCTATGGTATACGACCGCTTTATAGTTGACGGCAAGGACGTTCCCCAGGATCCCGTTGAAGCTCTCCGCTTGCATCAGGCTATCTGGACCTGCGGTGTACGTGCGGCGCTTGAACACGGCGGCGTAGTTAACGATCACCACGGAGTTGGCATCAAGCTCGGTCGCTTAATGAAGGAGCAGTACGGTCCCGCAATGCAGGTATTTGAGGGGCTTAAAAAGCAGCTCGACCCCAACGGAATTATGAATCCCTTTAAGCTGGGACTTTAATCGGAGGTAGCTATTATGATAATGTCTGAAAAATCAAAGCAACACGTTGAATCCTGCCGTTTTTGCTGGATGTGTCACCATATCTGCCCTATCGGTACCGCTACCGGCCATGAGAGAAGCACTCCCCGCGCACGCGCTCTGGGTATTTCCCTTGTAAACAGAGGAGCTATTGAGCTTGAAGAGATAATGGACAACATTTACGAGTGCGCGCTTTGCGGCGGTTGCGTTCGTGATTGCATCACGGGTTGGAATCCCGTTATGTTCACCAAAGAAGTAAGACTTCAGGCTGCCCTTGACGGCAAGCTTCCCGAATACATAAATACATTGGTTGAAAACTGCCTTGAATGCGGCAACGCTTACGGAAAGACCGAGCTTTGCCCCACACTTGCGGAGGCAATAAAGGCCCACTCCGCTTCCACTGACACGCTTCTCTATCTCGGTGCTGATGCAAGATACATGGCATGCACCGAGGCAAAGAAGGCGATTGCCGTGCTTGAGGGTGCAGGCGTTGACTTCACCGTTCTTTTGGACGAGCCCGCATCGGGTGCGCAGCTTGATTTCCTTATCGGCGCAGCCGAGGAAACGCGCGAGCAAATGAAGGCGGCAGCCGCTATGATGAACGGCTACAAGACAGTTGTATTCTACGATCCCACGGACGCAAAGACCGCAAAGCAGACCTTTGGCGAATACGGCATTGAGCTTGAATGCAGCGCTCTTACCTTCACCTCCTTCCTTGCACAGCTTGTAAGAAACGGTGCGCTCAAGGCGCAAAAGAGCGACCGAACGGTTGTTTATCAGGATCCCTACGAGCTTTCCCGCGACCTTGAAGAGACCGAGGAGGCACGCGGGGTCATATCGGCATACGCAAATCTTGACGAAATGCTCTTGAACCGCGCCGCAACCGTTTGGGCGGGCAATATTCTTATGGCACAGTATATGCCCAAGGTAATAAAGCTCGTTGCCGAAAGAAGAATATTCAATGCAAAGAGCGTCGGCAAGACCGCTATCGTAACGGCAAGCGTTTCCGAATACACTGCTCTCAAGAGCGTTGAGCAAAATGACGTTGAGATCCTTTCCATCGAGGACTTGATACTTAGCTGAGAGGTCAATAGATATGTTAGTTAATCTTCAAACAATTATAGGAATGGCGGAGGCAGGTAATTACTGCATTCCCGCATTCAACGTATACAACACCGAAACGGTAATGGGAGTTGTAAAGGCAGCCGAGGAGGCGCGCGCTCCCGTTATCATTCAGATCTATCCCCGACTTATAAACCAAGAGGTCGGCTATTACGTTGCCCCCTGCATTCTTGCGGCGGCGGCAAAGGCGACCGTTCCCGTTTGCTTCCACCTCGACCACGGTCCTACCGAGGTCGAGGTCATGCGCTCTCTCAAAATGGGAGCCAGCGGCATCATGATAGACGGTTCAACTCTTCCCTTTGAGCAAAACGTTGAGCTTACAAAGCACATCGTTGACGTTTGCAGTGCCATTGACATTGGCGTTGAAGGCGAGATAGGTCACATCGGAAGTGTTAACGACGACGCGATGGACGAATTCACCTCTCCCGAGGAGGCAGCGGATTTCGTTCGCCGCACAGGTGTTTGCTGTCTTGCCGTTCTCATCGGCAATGCACACGGTCACTACAAAAAGCCCCCCAAGCTTGATATCGAGCGTGTAAAGACTATTCGCGAGGCAACGGGCGGAATCCCTCTGGTTCTTCACGGCGGCTCGGGCATTCCCGACGAGCAGGTCAAGGCGGCGATAGCCGCAGGCGTGCGCAAGATGAACATAGGAACCGATATCTGCTGTACCTTTGCGGAGGGCACCGCAGAAACACTTGCGGACCCCAACAGAAGTCTTGCTATCGACCTCTTTATGAAACACCCTATTGAAAGAATAAAGCAGCTCGCGCTTGACAAGATTCGTCTTTGCGGAGCAGACGGAAAGGCTTAAAGACATGGCTAAAATTGTTGGAATCGGCGCTTGTGTGTTCGATACGCTCTATAACGTGTCCACCTATCCTAAAGAGGACACAAAAAATCGCGCCGACAGCTCTACATGTGCAGGTGGCGGACCCGTGGCAACGGGTCTTGTCGCCGCGTCCAAGCTCGGTGCTGACACGGCTTACGTCGGCGTTTTGTCGGACGACAGCGCGGGAGCTTTTCTGAAACGGGATTTTGAAAAATACGGTGTTGACACTGCCTTCTGTGACGTTGAAAGCGGATATCGCTCCTTTGCCTCGGTGCTTTGGCTGTGTCGCGACACGGCAACGCGCACCTGCGTTTTTGACCGCGGCAATTTGCCTGCGCTCGCGCTTGACGATGCCAAGAAAAAGGCCATCGCCGACGCCGATATACTTATGGTGGACGGAAACGAGCTTTGTGCGGCAGTTGAGGCGGCAAAGATAGCGCGCCAAAACGGCACAGTGGTGCTTTACGACTGCGGCGGACTTTATGCAGGAGTTGAGCAGCTGCTCGCGCTTACCGACATTATGATCCCAAGCGAAGAATTTGCGCTTGGGCACACGGGTAAAGAATGTGCCGAGGATGCGGCACGCGCCCTATTTGAAACGTATTCGCCTCGCGTTGTTGTAATAACACAGGGCAAAAAGGGCGGCATAATATACGACGGCAACAAGGCTATGAGCTATCCCGTATTCCCCGTTACCGTAGTAGATTCAAACGGCTCGGGCGACGTATTTCACGGTGCGTTTGCCGCAGGACTTACTCGCGGCTACGACTTTTACAAATGTTGTATTTTCGCAAGCGCGACCTCGGCTATCAAATGCACGGGAGTGGGCGCGCGTCAAAGCGCTCCCAATTTTGAAAGTGTTGCATCTTTTTTGAAGGAGAACGGTTATGAACTATAAAAAATCATATAAATCGGCAAAGGGTTATACTCCACTTTGCAAAATAGGAGAATGTACTCTCAAAAAGCTTGAGTTCGGCATCATAGAGCTTGACGGCGGCGAATGCTTGGAGTATAATACAAACGGTATGGAGACCGCGTTTATCATGCTTGAAGGTCACTGCAACGTCAAGACTGCAGGTGAGCTTTGGCAAAACGTTGGTAACCGTCAGACCGTATTTGAAAACAGACGTGCCGAGAGCTTTTATCTTGGTAAAAACCAGACCTGCGAGATAGAGGCGATAGATAAAATCAAGATCGCCGTTTGCGCAACGCCTGTTGATGAGGATACAATGCCCCAGCTTTTGCGCGCCGACCGTGTACCACTCAAGCTGCTCGGCAAGATCCCCTACGAAAGAGAGACCAGCTTTATTATAGACGGCACCACCAACGCAAAGATACTCACGGTTGGTGAATCCTACTGCACCGAGGGCAACTGGGCAGGATTTCCTCCCCATAAGCACGACGAGGACAACATGCCTCAAGAGTGCATTGCCGAGGAGATATATTACTTTTTGTTTGAGCCCGAACAGGGCTTTGCGGTCCAGTGTCTTTATACCGCGGACGGCGAGATCGACGAGGCTTACCGCGTAAAGCAGGACGACCTTGTTGAATTCCCGCGCGGATATCACGCAACCGTTACCACCCCCGGCTACAAGAGCTATCTATTATGGCTTATGGCGGGCGACTATCAGGGCTTTAACCGCTCCAATGACCCCGACCACGAATGGATGCTGAAATAATCTATGTTTTATCACAGGTGATATAAATGCTTGAAAATTTGAAAAAGCTCAATCCCTCCGTCAAGCTTTACGACGTGAGCGACACGGAATTTGCCGCGTACGGCAAGCTTCTTGACGGATTTGATACGGCGGAGATACTGAAAGCGGCGCAAAAAATTGAATTCCCTGCCGAAGGCTCCGCTTACTCACCGTCCGTTGAATCGTTTGAGGCGCTTGATATATCGGAAGAGGTGTCCGCGCGTCTTTTCGGCACACTTGACACCCAGATGGGCTACTGCTACGGTCACAATTCCGTTTTGGGCGCAACAGAATGGCATTACAGCTCCGAATTGAATATTGCAACAACGCCTCTTGTCCTCATTCTCGCAAAAACAAGCGACATACGGGACGGAAAACTGAACAGCGCCGACATGAAGGCATTTTTTGTGCCTCAAGGCTCTGTTTTGGAAATCTACAACACGACAACACATTTTTGTCCCATAGAAGTGGACGATGGCGGATTTGGCTGCGTTGTCGGTCTTCCCCGAGGAACCAACACCCCGCTTGAATGCAAGGTTAGCGACAAAATGCTCTTCCGCAAAAACAAATGGATAATTTGTCACGAAGATAACGACGGACTCGCTTCAAAGGGCGTAGCTGTCGGAATATACGGAGAAAACTACAAGATCAACTATTAAAATGGGAGAATTTTAATGAGATATTTGCTTGGAATAGACTTTGGCGGCGGCGCATCTAAAGCCACCCTGCTTTGCGAGGGCGGAAGCATAGTCGCGCAAAACACAGTTGAATATCCCACGCTTTATCCCGAGCAGGGTGCGTGCGAGCAAGACCCCGCGGATTGGCTGAATGCTCTATGCAAAAACACAAGGTCAATTCTTCAGAAAAGCGGCGTTTCCCCCGACGAAATTGCGGCTATCGCCATTGACTCGGCAACGCATACCTTCCTGCCCTGCGACAAAAACGCAGTCCCCCTGCGTAACGCGATCCATTGGACCGATTCAAGAAGCCGCGGTCAGGCCCAATATCTCTTGGAGCAGCACGGCGATGAGATATTCATAAAAACTCATCATAAGCCCGACACGATATGGACGCTTCCCCAGCTTTTGTGGCTTTCGGAGCGCGAGCCCGAGCTTTACTCAAAAATAGGAAAGCTCTTTTTTGAAAAGGATTACATAAGATATTTCCTCACGGGTGTTTTTTGTACCGACTATATTGAGGCGGAGGGCAGCATGCTCTTTGACTGTGTCAATATGCGCTACGACGAGCATCTTTGCTCTCTTTGCGGCATCGACATGGCAGCTCTTCCGCCCATAGTAAAGCCCACCGACGTCATAGGCGGTGTCACCGACAAAGCGGCTGAGGCGACCGGACTTGTCACGGGCACTCCCGTAATTTGTGGTACCACTGACACGGTAATGGAGATATTTGACTAGGGTGCGATTGAAGCGGGAGACATGACCGTAAAGCTGGCAACCGCTGGCAGAATATGCGTAATAACCGATGCTCCCATTCCCGATAGACACATAGTTAACTATTCACACGTAATAGACGGTCTTTGGTATCCCGGAACGGCTACCAAGGCTGCGGCGGCATCATATCGCTGGTACAGAGACACGTTCGGCGGAGAATACTCGGAGCTGGACGAGGCTGCCGAAGCGATCCCCGTCGGCGCGGACGGACTTGTTTTTCTTCCCCACCTGAACGGCGAGCTTACTCCTTACGCCGATCCTCAGCTGTGCGCCAGCTTTACCGGCATGCGCGCAACACATACGCGCGCTCACTTTACCCGCGCCGTACTTGAGGGAGTATCCCTTTCCCTGCTTGATTGCAAGAACTATCTTGACGGTCTTGGCGTTGAGCATAAGTCGTATGCCACGGTCATAGGTGGCGGCGCAAAGGGCAAGCTTTGGCGCAGGATAACGTCAGACGCGCTCGGTATCGCATTACACACCACCGAAAGCTCCGATTCCTCTCTCGGTTCGGCAATGCTTGCCGGTATTGCGGTTGGAATCTTTAATGATGCGAAGGATGCGGTGCGCATTTGCGTAAAGAAAGCCGACGTAACCTATCCCGACCCCAAAAATCACGAAAAATATCAAAAGCTATACAAAAAATACAAGGCTATACACGATGCGTTAGCGCCCGTCTACAAGGATGACGAGCTATGAAGATAACTGTTTGTATAAGACAGGGGCAGGACGGAAGCATAAGTCCCTTTGACGCCTGCGCATACGAGGCGGCCTTACGCATAGACGGCGCTGAAATAACGCTTTTGTCTATGGGTCCCGCCGCAGCGCAAGACCTGCTCTTAAAGTTGACCAGGCTCGGCGCGAAAAAGGCTATCCTTCTTTGCGACAACGCATTTGCGGGAGCCGATACGCTTGCAACGGCGCGCACCTTGGCTTTGGCTGTTAAAAAGCTGGAGCCCGACCTTGTGCTTTGCGGAAGACAAACGCTTATAGGCGACACGGGACAAACACCTATAATGCTATCCGAGCTTTTGGGCTACGGAATCATCAATAACGTGATGAGCATTGACAGGGTAACCGAAAGCAACATCTTCTGTACCACTCGAGACGAGGGTGAGCAAGTCCAAGGCTTTCCGGCTCTGATCACGGTTGAGCGTATAAACACGCTCCGTTTTCCGCGAATCAGTTCAAAATGCGGCGAGCTTTTGGTGTGGAATGCCGCCGATATAGGCGCGGATTCATCCCTTTGCGGACTTGCAGGCTCACCGACACGCGTTCTGAAAATCTTTGAAAACACATCGGGCAAGAGAAAATGCAAATTTATCGGCCGCGGTGAGCTTGAGGGCATTATCGCCCAAAGCATAAACAAAAATCGCGAGCAGCTCACGCCCGATACAACCTCACAACAAAAGCTGAACTGTGTATTAACCGTTGGCAAAGGCTGTGAGCCTTACGCCGCATCGGTTTGTGACAACATAACGGTGCTGGGCGACGCCACGGCTGACGAGATATGCAAAAAAATCGAAGACCTGCATCCCAACGCAGTCTTATTCGCGTGCGACACACGCTCGGCAAGGACTGCCGCGCAGGTCGCGGCAAGGCTGGGACTCGGACTTTGCGCCGACTGCACTCGTCTTGAATGTGAGCAAGATCGGCTCATCATGTACCGCCCCGCGCTTTCGGGTAGCGTCATCGCAAAAATAAAGAGCCTTACCTCCCCCGCCCTTGCCACAGTGCGGACGCAAAGCGCAAGGCAAAGCGACGTAATAATTGCCGCAGGCTATGGCGTGAAAGATCGGCTTGACGATATTCGCGCACTGTGTAGATCCGTAGGTGCAGATTTTGGCGCATCGCGCAAGCTCGTGGACAACGGATACGCCCGATACGACGAACAAATTGGACTTACAGGCAAAACGGTAAGCCCCTCAGTTTACGTCGCCGTTGGCATTTCGGGCGCCGTCCATCATATTGTAGGCATGGATCGCTCGGCAACGGTAATTGCCGTAAATCCCGACCCCGATGCCCCCATATTCGAATACGCCGACTACGGCATAATTGATGAATTTTAACTCTACTGAAAGGGAGATAAAAATATGCTTGACTACAAATTAAAAATAGGTCTTGTCGCAATGAGAAGAAACACCACCGACCGTCCTCGCGGAACGTGCTGGAACTGGTATTCTGCCGAGCAAAGAGGCAAGAAGATCCTAGACTACATTGAGAACAATTTTACCACCGAAACCGTGACCTTTGTTGATACTCGCGGTCTTGGAATCAACGACCTCATTTTTGACGACGCAAGTGCCACTGAAACGGTAGAGCGCTTCAAGGCTGAAAAGGTTGATGCAGTTATGCTCATCAACTGCAACTTCGGTAACGAGGAGGCTGCAGCCGACATCGCGCGCGAGCTCGGCAAGCCCGTTCTTATCTGGGCGCCCCTTGACGACGAATATTACGTTGACGGCATGCGCCCCACCGACTCACAGTGCGGTCTTTTCGGTCTTTCACGTCAGCTCCAGAGATGCCGCGTTCCCTTCTCTCACGTGCCCTCCTGCCGCGTTGAAGACGAGGAATTCAAAGACGCATTTTTGCGCTTCGTTCGCGTAGCCTGCATGGTAAAGAACTTCAATGGCCTGCGCATAGGTCAGGTGGGAACCCGTCCCATTCCCTTCTACTCGGTCATTTGCAACGAGGGTGAGCTTATGGAACAGTTTGGCGTACGCATAATTCCCATAAACTTTGCCATCTTCCAGCAAAGAATGAAGTCAGCTCCAGAGCTTTACGCCGACGAGATCGCAGAGTATGAAAAGTATTTTACCCACAACTTCAAGCTTGACGACCTTACACCCAGATACATAAAGCCCATGGCAACTCTGGTTGCGGTCTACAAGCATCTTTTTGAGGAATATAAGCTGGACGTAATGAGTGCGGAATGCTGGACGGCAACGCCCATTATGTTTGACGGTCTTGCTCCCTGCGCGGCATTTGCACTCCTCAACGAAATGGGCTATCTTATGTCCTGCGAGAGCGACGTTCACTGCGCCATGACCATGGCTCTCTTAAAGAGTGCAACGCTTGGCGAAAAGCTTCCTCTCTTTGGAGAATTCACAGTCCGTCACCCCGAAAATAAAAACGCCGAGCTGCTTTGGCATTGCGGTCCCTTCCCCGCATCCAGCAAGGCACCCGGCACCGAAGCACGACTTGTCAATCAGCGCGTTTGGCTCAGAGCGCGTGACGGCGAGTACACCGCGGCAAGGATAGACCGTGAGGAAGGTGGAAGATACGTAATTCTTCCCTTAAAGTGTCACACCACCGAGGGTCCCATCACTCACGGAAGCTATATTTGGGGCGAGTTTGAGGACTTGCAGGCGGTTGAAGCCAAGCTTCTTGACGGTCCATACATACACCACTTTGTTGAGATGGAGGGCGACTACACTCGCGAGATAGCAGAATTCTGCAAATACTTCCCCAATCTTCATCTTGATTCGGTAAAATAAACTCTTTATAAGGAGAACTAAAATGGAAAAGATCAGAGTAACCGTGTGGAACGAATATTTCCACGAAAGAGATAGCCAAAAGATCGCAAAGGTCTACCCCAATGGTATTCACTCGGCTATTGCCGAAGGACTTTTGGAGCACGAAGACTTTACCGTCAGATGTGCAACGCTCGATATGCCCGAATGCGGACTTACAAAAGAAGTTCTTGACGACACGGACGTTCTTATCTGGTGGGGTCACATAAAGCACTCCGACGTTCCCGACGAGATCGCCGAAAGAGTTCAAAAGCGCGTGCTTGAGGGCATGGGACTTATCGTTCTTCACTCAGGACACCTTTCAAAGCCCTTTGTAAGACTTATGGGCACGGTCTGCCGTTCAAAGTGGAGAGAAAACGACGAAAAAGAGCGCATCTGGGTAATCGAGCCCTCTCACCCCATCGCGAGAGATCTCCCCGAATATATTGAAATCGAGCAAGAAGAAACGTATGGCGAGCGCTTTGAGATCCCCACTCCCGACGAGCTTGTTTTCGTAAGCTGGTTCTCGGGCGGCGAGGTGTTCCGCAGCGGCTGCTGCTGGAAACGCGGAATGGGCAAGGTATTCTATTTCCGCTCGGGCCACGAGGCTTATCCTATCTACTACCGCAAGGATATAAGACAGATACTTGCCAACGCGGTAAGATGGGCGCAGCCCTCAGGCGGTCCAAAGCCCACGCTCGGTCACTTTGCAAAGCCGCTTGAAAACGTAAGGATGGCGGATAACTCGGACGAATATCATCCCCCCGTAAAGTAATTTGTGAGGTCTTTTGATATGAAAAAGGTTAAAATAGGAATAATAGGTGTTGGCGGTATTGCCAACAAGCACATAGCAGAGCTTCTGAACTGCGAAAACGCTGAAATCGTTGCAATATGCGACATAAATCCCGCGGCTATTGAGGCAAAGAACGCAAAGCTTCACCTCCCTGCCGAAAAATGCTACTCCGACTACAAGGAGCTTATCGCCGACACCGACGTTGAGGCGGTTGAGATATGCACCCCCAACTATCTGCACGCACAAATGGCTATCGCGGCGCTCGAGGCAGGCAAGCCTATAAATCTTGAAAAGCCAATCGCCATGAGTTACAAAGAGGCTCTTGATATCGTGGACGCATCAAAGAACGTAGCGCGTCCCAACATGACCTGCTTTTCTTACCGCTTCAAGCCCGCGGTGCGCTACGCAAAGCACCTGGTCGACTCGGGCGCGCTCGGAGAAATAACCGGACTGAACGTTGCTTATCTCAAAAACAGCGCACTCTGGGAGGGACGCCGTCTTGAATGGCGCTTTGTCAAGGAATGTGCAGGCTCGGGTGTTATCGGCGACCTCGCCGTTCACCTTATAGACCTCGCCCAACTGCTCGCAGGCAACATCACAAGCCTTGTTGCAACTCAATCCATCATCGTAAAAGAGCGCCGCCGTCTTGACAGCGACGAAATCGCGCCCGTTCAAACCGATGACCAGTGCGGCTTTTTGGCGGAGTTCTCCTCGGGCGCCCAGGGTACGTTTTGTATAACCCGCGCGGCGGCAGGTCATGCCAACACTATAAGATACGACGTTTACGGAACGCGCGGAGCCATCTCCTTTGACCTCGATCACCCCGAGATCCTCGGCATATGCACGGGAGAGGGCGACGTCAAAAACCTCTCCTTTAAGACGGTTGACGTGCCGCGCGAATTTTATCTCGATCAAGAGCAGGCATTCGTCAATGCGCTATGCGGCAAGGTGGACGACATATTCCCCACTCTTGAGCACGGAGCTCAGGGCCAGCTTATAGTTGACGCTATTATCAAATCGGCAGAGGAAAGACGCTGGGTAGATATCGTGGGATAAGCCCATATAAATCACAAAAGAACACGGCTGCCGCCGTGTTCTTTTTATGTTGACAACTCCTCTTGGCATGTGCTATAATTAAAGCAACCCAAAAAGGCGGTGACATATATGAAGCTCGGAATATTTACCGATCCGCACTATTCCTCTCACGAGGTAACGTGCTACAATAGATACAACAGTCAATCGTTGCGCAAGATCAAAGAGGCTTACGCTTATTTTGAGGAGCAAAAATGTGACCTTATCGTGTGTCTTGGAGATCTTATCGACAATGAGGATACCGAGGACACCGTGGCTTTGCGCGTAGCCGAAATCGCGCCCACCGTAAAGGCTTGTCCTATTCCCACCGTATGCCTTGTCGGAAACCACGACTCCCATTCAATTAACGAGGATAGATTCTATTCCATTCTCGGCATAGAGCCGCCGCGCGACATAGAGACGGATGGCAAGCTGCTCGTTTTTATGGACGGCAACTATTTTACGTCGGGCGAGCATTATTCGGTTGGCAACAGCCTGTGGACCGACACCTTTTACCCCTTTGAGCAAGAGCTAAAGGACAAGATCAAGGCATTTGACGGCGAGGTTTTCCTGTTCATACACCAAAATATCGATCCCGCGGCAGAATATCGCCACCGTGTTGCCAATGCCGACTCATTATTTGAATTTTTCAACAGCTGCGGCAAGGTGAACACCGTTTTTCAAGGTCATTTTCACCCCGGCTGTCGCTCCGAGCATAACGGAGTGAATTATATAACGCTTCCCGCCATGTGTGAGCGCGAGCAAGCGTATTTTATATTTGATATTTGAGGGAAACTACCGCTATGAAAAAAATACTTGATTTTATATCTAACGTGATATGGGTGCTTTTAGGTGGAATATGGCTTGCTCTGCTTTGGTGCCTTTGGGGTGTCGTGCTCTGTATAACCATTATAGGAATACCCTTTGGTATGCAATGCTTTAAGATCGCCCGTCTTTCTCTGCTTCCTTACGGCAAAGAGGTTATATTAAACTTTGGCAAGCACCCCGTCGCCAACGTTCTTTGGGCTCTGATCGGCGGTTGGGAAATGGCGCTTGTATATCTCATTGTCGGAGCGATCAACTGTATAACTATAATCGGCATACCTCGCGGAATACAGTGTTTTAAGATAATGAAGCTCGCCTTTTTCCCCTTTGGCTCTGTTTCCAAATCGGTAAAGGTCAGAAAAAGAAAATAAAAACAAAACCCCTTACAAGATCCGTAAGGGGTTTTTACTATTATTATATTACTTTTCCGGACAACTCCAATCGTAGATAAGCTCGGGCTCGTCAAAGGGCGTGTAGTAGAATTCGTCGGGCAATGGCTCGCCGTCCTTCTCGTGCTTGATGACCGATACAAGCATTGAAAGATCGTAAGGCTTGTGGTAGTGATAGCCGGGGCGGAAATACCAATAAAGACTATCCTCCTTGCCGTAAAGCTTGAAGACCTCCTTTGCCGCCTGCGTTGTCATCCACGAGCCAACGGGGTTCGCCCACATGTCGCTTGCCGCTTCGCCCACGAGCAATGCTCTGGGAGCTACAAGCGCCTTCAGATAATGCGCGTCAAACGGAAGCTCCGCTTCTCTATCGGTATAATTTCCCATTTCGGAGCCTACCCAGAAGTTAAAATGCTGCCAAAGGTCAGCCAAGGTTTCGCTCTTTCTCTCGCCGCCGTCCTCGGTTATGCCGTTCATATGGATACGGTAGCAGGAGCAAGAGCCCTGACAGGTCTCATTGGGATTGACTATTCTGGCTCTCTTGTCAAGAACGCCCGCGAGCATCGCCGTTTTAGCGCCTCTTGAGTGGCCCGAAAAAGCGATCCAGTCCGTATCAAAAAGTCCAAGCTTTTCAATAGCGTCCACACATCTTGAATATCCCCATGCCCAAGCACCGAGAGCGCCGAAGTCATACTCGGGATAGCACTCGTACATCTGGCCCTTTCTTCCCTCCGCCTTAATATCGGGAGCAAGCTCGCAACGGTTGAACAGCACCAGACCAACTCCTCGGTCAAGCGCTTCCTTTTGCCAATTTACGTCAAACGCGTAATTAAAGCAAAGGTCGCCGTCCACTATAACGGGACAACCTTTTTTGCCATGCGGCAGATAAGTTCTCATAACAAAGGATACGGGACGCTCGCGTCTGCCCGAGATTATGCGGTAGCTGCTGGCTCCGTCATTTGATATATACAAAGGCTCTATCTCTAAAAATTCGGGCTCGGGGGGCTGCTTTCCGTACTGAAATTCAACCGCCGTGCGATAAAGCTCTGCGCGGTGCTCCTCAAATTCACTGGGGGTGGACACTCTCGTTCCGTCCGCCCTCAAGAACGGATCGGGCAGCTGTCCTAAAACCTCATATTCCTTTAATTTGATAGTCTTTTCATCAAAACGTGACATATGCTTCTCCTGTTATTTCTTCATAGCGGCAAACATATCCGCGGACTTTGAAATTGCCTCCTCAAAGGTGGGGCGGAAGGTACATTCAAGGCTCATTCTACCCTTGTAGCCTGCCGCGTCAAGCTCTGTCATAAACCTGCGAACGTCCTCAATATCAGCCATGGTAGGCGCGCCGCGGTCCTCATTCATTCTCGCAAGATGCGTATGTATAAGTCCCTCGCCGTATTTTGTAATGTCCGCCCAATCCTCGCCATTTCTGTAGAAGTGGTAAAGGTCAACGATATATCCAACGTCCTCTCTGCCTACCTTACGGCACATTTCGTATGCGTCCTTGAGCGTATTTATGAGGTTTACCTCATGAAAATTGAGGGGCTCAATCGCTATCTTAAGATTGTGCGCCTTGGCACAGTCTGCAATCGTATCAAGCGCGCGGGCAAAATTGTCGTGCGCTACGTTTTTGTCATATCCATCGGGAATTCTTCTCGCGCCGCCGCTTCCGATAACGATGATCTCGCCGCCCAGCTTCTCGGCTCTTGCAAATGCCGCATTTGAATAGCTGCGTATCGTGTCAAGGTCAATATCGGCAGAAAGCTTTATGTCCGCAGGAACAAAGTTGTTGAAGGTCTCAACTCTCATTCCCTGCTTTTTCGTTTCGGCAACCGCCGTCTCAAACTCCTCGTCGGTAAGCTTTGAGGTTACCGTAAGGTTAAATTCCGCAAAATCATATCCGAGACTTTTTACAAGACCGAGTCTTGCTGTATCGGTACAAACGCCTATTTTCATGTCGGTTCTCCTATATTTGCAAATTAATAAGTTCCCTCGGTATTTGCCGCCGCCTGCTCTACAACGTTCTTAAAGCGAGAGGTCTTGCGACGAGCGGTCAGCTCCTCAAGGTACTTATCCTCGTCAACGGGAAGCTCAACGCGCGCGCCGTTGTGCCAGCCCGAATACTGAATTGCATTCATGAGCTCAACGCCCGAAATACCGTCCGTGCCCTTAACAAAGAGCTCTTCCTTGCCGAGAATTGCCGCGGTAAAGTTGTTGATAATTCCAATGTGCTGGAGATTCTGACCGTCCGTTTCCACCTCGATCTTTTCACAAGCAGGCCTTGCAAAGCCGTTCTTGGACGTTCTTCCGAATTCCTGGCTATCGGTATCGTTTTTGTAGAAATAAAGCTTGTCGTCCTCGCAAAGCAACTTTCCGCGCGTGCCGGACACTTCAAAGCGGTTTGTTCCGGGAGTTTCGCCCGTAGAGGTAATGAACACACCCGTTGCGCCGTTTTTATACTCAAAATATGCCGTTACGTCGTCCTCAACCTCTATATCGTGCCACTTGCCGTACTGGCAGAAGCCGTTAACTGCCTTGGGGAGCTTGCCGATGACCCAGCTTACAAGGTCGAGCTGGTGGGGGCACTGATTGAACAGCACGCCGCCGCCTTCGCCTTCCCACGTAGCTCTCCAGTTACCGCTATCATAGTAGAACTGCGTTCTGTACCAGTCGGTAATTATCCAGGTAACTCTCTGAAGCTCACCGATCTCGCCCGCAGCGATAAGCTCACGCATCTTTCTGTATACGCAATTAGTTCTCTGGTTGAACATCATTCCAAAGAGCGCGCCCGACTTCTCGGCAACGGCATTCATTTCCTTGACCTGCTTTGTATAAACGCCCGCGGGCTTTTCGCAGATAACGTTGATGCCGCGATTTAAGCACTCAATAACCATTTCGGGATGGAAATAGTGGGGAGTTTCAACAAGCACCGCGTCACAAAGTCCGCTGTCAAGCATCTCCTTATAGTCCTCAAAATATTTAACATCCTTATTGGTGGTTTTTTCTTTTATAAAATCGGTCTTTATAGGATTGATATCGCAAACCGCGGTTACGACCGCGTCTGTCGCCTTTTGCTTGTCAAACATTGCAAGCATATAGGTCGAGCCCTGATTTCCAACTCCGATTATACCGTATCTTACCTTCTTTTCCATTATTAAAACTCTCCTTTTAGATATTTTATGCTGCGTTCAACCTGACCGAGTGGGTCCTCAAGGTCGGTTGCGTTATCCTGTTCTACGAGGAAATATTTTGCTCCCGCCGCCTGCATTTTGGGAATGAGCGACTTAAAATCAATGTTTCCGTCACCCACGGGAGCAAAGCGAGGCTCCAAGAACAACCAGGCATCTTTGTTCGGGAACAGCTTGTAGTCCTTAAGATGCACACACTCTATTCTTCCCGAAAGACGCTCAACCGTATCGGCAATGCTCGCGCCTCCGTACTGCACCCAGAAGGTGTCAAGCGTAAAGCTTACGTGCGGAGCATTTTCGACCATGTAGTCAAATATCGTTTGTCCGTCATGCTTAAGAAATTCAAAATGATGGTTGTGATAAAAGAACTTAAATCCGTTCTCGCTCATTTTCTTGGCAGCGATCTCAAGCTTTGCCACCATTTCGTAAATGGCTTCTTTATCGTTAAGCTTTGTCAGGTCCATTGCGCCAAGACCTATGTTTTTGCAGCCAAAGCGCGCGTGCTCCTCCATAAGAGCATCGGTGTCCTCAATTATTCGGTTCATAGGAACGTGTGTCAGCACAACGGGCATTCCGTGCTCACGGCTCACGCGGGCGATCATATCAGCATCGTACGGGCCACCCGAATACTGAAGATACGAGTAACCCATAGCCTTCAGCTTACCGACCGTATCCGAAAAGCCCTTTTCATCACCGATAAGGCCACGCAATGAAAACAAATTAAGTCCAAATTCCATTATTTCGCAAAGCCTCCGTCTACCGCTTTATAGCCCTGCGACAGAATCACGTTCTTTATTGCATTCACAGCCGCGTCAAACGCCTCGTTATTGTTTGCAAATTTGAACTTGTTTTTCATTTCCGTATTGTCTATATCGGAATAGCCCGCAAAGATAGCAAGGTGGGGCTCAACAGTCAAGGTCTTGTCCTCATCCGCGCCGATCATTGACACAAGTCGCGCGATGTTTCCGTCACCGTAGCCTGCGGGAACAAGCTCGCCCGTTTCGGCAATAACGTCTTTAATGTGGAAATATTCCGTTCCTGCGTGCAGCGCGTTCAAGGTGTCCTCGCTCTTCTCGCCGCACTCAAGGAAGTTTGCAGGGTCGTAAATGTGATACAAGCCCTCGACTTTCTCTCTTATCTTCTTAACGCGGCAGAGCTTGTCGCCGAATATTTCCTTTTCGTTTTCGTGGCAAAGCTTTACGCCGTACTCGTCAGCGATAGCAACCATTGCGCGAAGCTCGTCCATTACGCGCTCCTCGCAGTCAAACGCCTTGTAGAAGCTGAACATTCTTATCTTGTCCGTTCCAAATATCTTTGCCAAGCGGCAAAGGTGACGGAGCATATTTCTGTGCGCTTCCATATCACTGTTAATGTCCACCTTGCCAAGAGGCGAGCCCAAGGACCACACCTTGATGCCACCTTCCGTATACATTTTGGCGTATTTGTACGCCTCTTCCTCACTTATCTGCGCGATATTCTTGCCGTCAAGACCGCGCAGCTCTATGTACTCTACGCCGTTTCTTTTAAGGGCAGCTATCTGACCCTCAACCATCTTGTCCGCTTCATCCGCAAATGCCGCAAGTCTAATCATAATATAAATCTCCCTATTGACATTTTTAGCATTATATGCTACTATGATTATAGCACTTTTTTAATAAGATTAAAAGTATAATCTTATCTTTTAGGGAGATTTATAGCACAATATTAATATGAGAGACTTAAAACTGATATATTCAAGACACAACATGACCTCGCTTGCCTCGTCCATCGTGTCGCAGGTCATTCCCTATTGCGAGCTTACCTTGGTAATTCGTGGACATCTTGACTATTACGTGGACGGCACGCACGTGCCGCTTGAAGACGGCGATGCAATATTCATTCCCACAGGCCACGTGCGCGCGCGCGACATTCCCGACAGGGTGTGTGACTACGTCAGCTTCAATTTTGAAACGGAAGGCGACATCAATTTACCCACGCACATAAAGAGCGCCGTGCATAGCGAGGAGCTTTTTCTCATTGCCGCGCTCGACAAGATGAATAGCAGATATTATCCCGACAACGACGAAAAAATAGGTCATCTGCTCGCCTGCACACTGGCACTACTCGAGGATAGAGTAAAGATGCACAATTACAGTCCCCTAACGCGAAGCATCATAGCGCACGTAAATAAGAACTATGCCTCGCGCATAACTCTTGACGACATAGCCGCCCTGACCTACTTTTCGCCCATTTACTGCGATACGGTTTTCAAGCGCGAGGTGGGACGGTCAATTATAGATTTTCTCATTGACAAGCGCATAGAGGAAGCCAAAAAGCTGCTTTTGGCGCAGACCGCAGCCTTGACCTCGGTTGCCGAGCGCGTGGGATTTTCCGACTACAACTACTTTTCGCGCGTCTTCAAAAAGCGCACAGGTTATACCCCATCCGCTTACCGCCAGATGATAGTGAGAAGATAACCCATCACAAAGATCAACAATAAAATTGTCCCCCGCGGCTCGCCGCGGGGGGGTTTGCTTTTGATTAAAGATTATAGTACTTCTCAAACTCTGCGGGGTGAGGGATCTTTGAAAGCTCTCTGCACTCTGCTCTCTTGTTGGCAATGAAATTCTCAATGAGTATCTCGGGGAATACGCCGCCCTCGGTAAGATAGTCGTGATCCGCCTCAAGCGCGTCAAGCGCCGCCTCAAGCGATGTGGGCAGGCTCTGGAGCTTGCGCTTCTCCTCCTCGGGAAGGTTGAAGAGATTGACGTCGTACGGGCCCCATCCGTTTTCGTGCGGATCTATCTTATTCTTGAT
>JAFQLG010000013.1 GCA_017414605.1 Clostridia bacterium | reverse complement strand
GCGCTTGAAGCAATCGCAGTTGTGCTGAATGGTCTCGCGTGTCATCATAGAGCGCATATCGGTTCTTCCCGAGGGGTCACCAACCATAGCCGTTCCGCCGCCAATAAGCACAACGGGCTTGTTGCCCGCCATCTGCAAGCGCTTCATAAGGCAGAGAGCCATAAAGTGACCAACGTGCAAGGAATCTGCCGTGGGGTCAAAGCCGATGTAGAAGGTCGCTTTACCCTCGTTGACCATATTTTTGATCTCTTCTTCATTGGTTACCTGCGCGATAAGACCGCGGGCAACCAGCTCTTCATAAATCTTCATTTTCTTTCTCCTATGTAGTTTGTTATTATTTATAAAAATAAAAAAGCCTCGGGATAATATCCCAAGGACGCAGATGCGCGGTACCACCTTGATTTGCCCTGCGATCACTCGCAAGACCTTAAGAACTCTTTACAAAAAGTCCAACGATATAACGGTCGCTCCCGTCATAGCCTAATAGGTGTTTCCTTTCGGTATGCCGCTCGCAAGTGTATTCGGAAACCTCGTGCCGCACCTCTCATCAACCGGTTGCTTTCTGTATGCCGTATAGCCTCGTACTATTCTTGGTCGTAGCGTTTTATTTACAAATAGGATTATATCACAAGGTGCGGTCTTTGTCAACACCTTTTTGATTAAAAAGGGGAACGGAGCTTGCTCTGTTCCCCAAAAATATTTATGCAAAGGCGAGCGGATGAATGCGAAGACGCCTTCTGCGCTCCGCTAAAGCTCTTTGCAAAAGGGTAACAATAGCTTTCATATTAAATAACCGTCCGTAATTTATTGATATGGCATAAACAAAGATAAGGTTCGGTCACTAATATTTTGCTTTGAAAGAGAGAATTTATGTGTAGCAGATCAAAGAAAATTATTACATAATTTACATATTTATACTCTTATGCGACGCAAAGAGTACATATTTCCAAGGTGTACCTATACTGCCATATATTGTGGGTTGATGTCGGTTGTTCTCTATGGTAAAATAGGGTATCAAAGGAAAGGAGAAAAACCATGAAAAAACCAAATATCAAAGCGGCGGCTCTTACACTTCTGTTGGCACTCATGCTGTGTCTCCCAACCTTGTCGGTGGGCGCGGAGGAGGTACATACCGAATACGGCGCGGAGCAGAGAGCTGTGCAGGAAAGGATCTCTTTGCCGCAGGGGGCGAGCTATACCGACCTTAACGTAAATGGGCGCCGAGTGCTTTCGGGCAGGGTATTCACTCTTTCAGGAGTAACCTATGTTCCTATGTTCAAATTTGCTGATTGGCTTGGCGTCTTCAGCTATTCAAGCAGTGTGAAAAGCGGCAGAAGAACAAGCGGGATATCGGGAACAAACCTCAAGATAGAGGCGACCGAGAATAACCTTTACATATCGGCAAACGACAGATATTTTTATACTGTGGGCGAGGTGCTGGAGATCGGAACCGAATTGTACGTGCCCATCTATCCTCTTGTTAAGGCACTCAACTGCTACGTTAGCTATGACTCGGGAGCGAATACCTACGTAGTCCGCTCGGGTGACACGTCAAAGCTCAAGAGTGCTTCCAGGATATATCGCGATGACGAGGTATATTGGCTTGCCAGAATAATCTCGGCGGAGGCGAGAGTAGAAAGCTTTAAGGGTAAGATGGCGGTTGGAAATGTTATACTTAACCGCGTGCGTTCAAATCAGTTTCCCAATACGATATACGGCGTGATCTTTGACAGAAAATACGGTATTCAGTTTTCACCCGTGCAAAACGGAACGATATATGCCGCGCCAACCGCGGAGAGTATAATTGCCGCAAGGGTTTGTTTGGAGGGCTATTCGCTGTCGAATCAGATTCTTTATTTTGTCGATCCCAGGGTGGCGCCAAATTCCTGGATATCCAAAACCAGAACATACGCGTTCACGGTTGGAAATCACGCCTTTTATAAGTAACAAAAAAACTGCATCACGCATTGTGTGATGCAGTTTTCGTTTATTCGCTTATCTTTTTGCCGCAGGCACCGCCGCAACCGGAGCAGGAGCCGCCACAGCTACCCCCACCGTTGCTCTTTGAGCCGCAGGTCTTGGAATCGGGACAGCCGATGCATTTTTGACCGCTTTTTTTCGCTTTTACAATATAAGCCACGGCAGCGCCGATCACAAGAACGATAACGCCTATTATGATATAGTCAACAGGTCCCATAATGATTCCTCTCTTAAAGATTTATCTTTTTGCAATCTCCTTTGGTTTTTAGGAGAGAGTGTATTCGTTTTTGAACTTTTTGTTATTCTTGATAACAAGAACGGTAATAAATGCCGCGATAGCAACAATAACTGCCCAGCCAACGATAGGCATCCATACAGAGCCAAAGCTGCCGCCGGTGATGAGTGTTCCAAAGAAGTTTGTGAGGAAGGCAACCGTGTATCCAACGGCAAACTGAAGGCCGATTCCGGCAAAGAGCCATTTTTTGCTCTTGATCTCGGAGTTCATAGCACCCATTGCCGCAAAGCAAGGGGGCGTGAAGAGATTGAACATAAGGAATGCAAGCGCTGCAACGGGGCCTATTCCCATAGATGCCGCAATGCTGGATCCGCCGCCGATTATTTCAAGCTCCTCGCCGATGAGGTGCTCGAATGCAAAGCAGGTAGCAAGAGTACCGACAACGCATTCCTTTGCGATAAAGCCGGTAACGGCTGCCGCCGCAAGCTGCCACATGACAACGCCGACAACGGGGGCGATAACGTAAGCTATAGGTGTTCCGATCGATGCGAGAATGGACTCGGAGGGATCCTCTGTAAGCTGGAACTGCCAGTTAAAGCTCTGCATCATGTATACTACAAAGTTGCAAACAAGTATAATGGTTCCCGCCTTTACTATGTAAGACCAGCCTCTCTGGCACATGGACTTGACCGCGCCCCAAAGGGAAGGAGCCTTATACTCGGGAAGCTCTATGATAAAGAAGGACTTTCTGTGCTTATACCCCGTGATCTTATTGATGAGAAGCGCGCACAGAAGAATTATGATTATGCCTGCAAAGTACATTGCGGTTCCCACCCAACCCTCATTGGGGAAGAATGCTCCTACGAAAAGGGATATAACGGGGAGCTTTGCTCCGCAGGGCATAAAGGGAGCGAGCATAGCGGTTGCGCGGCGCTCGCGCTCGTTTCTGATAGTACGGCAAGCCATAACGCCTGGAATAGCACAGCCCGTTCCGATAACGAAGGGAATGACAGACTTTCCGGAAAGACCAACCTTTTTGAAGATCGGGTCAAGTACAACGGTTGCGCGTGCCATATATCCGCAATCCTCAAGGAGAGCGATAAGGAAGTACATTACCATAACGAGAGGCAGGAATCCGACAACTGCGGCAACACCCTCAATGATACCTTCGAGAACAAATGCCTGCAAAATGACGTTGGCGCCTTCCATCCAGCCTGCAACGACGTCCTTGAACCATGCGATGCAGTCTACAAGACCCCAGATGTGGAATCCGCCCGGAAGATCATAACCGTTTGCAAGCCACTCGCCAAGCCAAGCCTGCGAGATCTGGAATACGAGGAACATGACTACGGCAAAAATAGGAAGACCAAACCACCAGCTTGTGAGAACGTCATCTATCTTGTCCTGAACGTTTCTGTTCTTGGTGAACACCTTGCGGCTCTCAACGTTCTTGACTATACCGTTAACAAAGGCAAAGCGCGCTCTGTCTGCCGCTTCAACTGCCTTTTTATCGGAAAGGTCTACGTCGCCCTGAGAGTAAGGAGCTTTTTGCTCGTTACCAACCTGTGCAACTGCCGCGGTAATAACCTCCGCAAGACCGTCACCCGAGGTGGACGTTGTGTCTATAACGGGGCAGCAAAGCTTCTCCGAGAGAGCTTTTGTATCTATCTTGGTTTCCTTTTTCTTGTTAACGTCCGCCTTGTTGAGTGCAACGACAACGGGAATGCCAAGCTCAAGCAGCTGAGTTGTAAAGAACAGACTGCGGCTGAGGTTTGTTGAGTCCACGATGTTTATTATTACGTCGGGATTTTCATTTTTGACGTACAAGCTGGTAATGCTCTCCTCGCTGGTGAAGGGAGACATCGAGTAAGCGCCGGGAAGGTCGACTGCGATAAGCTCCTGATTGCCTGAGAAAAAGGTTTTTTTGATGGGATGCTCCTTTTTGTCAACGGTAACGCCCGCCCAGTTGCCAACCTTCTCGCTTCTTCCGGTCAGCGCATTGTACATTGTGGTCTTACCGCTGTTGGGATTTCCCGCTAATGCGATTCTCATTTTTAGTCCTCCGCAAATGAATGATTTATTCAGAATTTTATTAAACAAACGTCAATCGGTTAGCCGCAGCTAACTCGAAGCCCAAAAAAATAATCCAAAAGGATTATTTTCAAATTTTTATAGCCTCTGCCAGCTGATAATCAATATTATATCTGCCGTCTTTGATCGAAACCGTGCAGCTTTTACGCTTGTGAGAGATAACGGTTATGGGCTCACCCTCATAGCAACCAAGGGAGAAGAGAAAGGAATTTAACTCCTCGTCATCCGTCTCGATAGACTTTATCAGATATTCAGTTCCTTCCTGTGCATCTCTTAAGGTCATGACGGTCTCCTTATCTTTTCATGTGGTTAGCCTACGCTAACTCGATATAATTATACCGCAAAAGTACGATATTGTCAACACACTTTGGGATATTTTGTTAATTTTGTTTGATTTTACAATGCACAAAAATAGCGCCAACGGGCGAATTGTGCAATATGCGCATGGATAATTGAAAAAACGGGGCAAGACGAAAAAAGTCTTGCCCCGTTTGATTTATTCCATTGTCTGGCAAGAGAGATTGCGCAGCATGGTTCCGACAACGAACATTGCCTTTCCCGCGCGCGCGAGCATACGTTTCATTCTCATCTGCTTTGAATTTACTATAAATCCCGCGGCGGCGGCTCCCGCGGCTGCTACAACTAATCCGCCTATCAGTATTTTTTTGCTCATAATAAACCTCCGTCCATATCGTTGCACAAAGATTATGAGCATTTTTTTAAGGTCTTATTCAGATTATTGCTCTCTCGTTGGGCGAATGAGCTTATCATAATCTTCAATGGCGCGAGCAACTATGTTGAGCGCATCGCTGCGATCGACCAGCATCTCAACTGCGGTTTCCTTGTGCTCGAGCTGCTTGTATACCGAGAAAAAGTGCATAATTTCGTCAAAAATATGCGAAGGAAGCTCATTTATTGACCTTATGTTCTTGTAAGTGGGATCGGAAAAGGGAATGGCGATTATTTTGTCGTCCATTTTTCCACCGTCTATCATTCGTATTGCGCCAACAGGGTAGACCTGTACAAGCGTCATAGGGAATATGGATTCGGAGCAAAGCACAAGAACGTCCAGAGGGTCGCCGTCATCGGCAAATGTGTGCGGAATAAATCCGTAGTTTGCGGGATAGTGCGTTGCCGTGTAAAGAACTCTATCGAGGCGCAGCATACCCGTTTGTTTGTCAAGCTCGTATTTGCAGTTGCTGCCCTTGGGAATCTCAATAACAGCCGCAAAATTGTTTGGAGTAACCTGCTCTTTGGGAATATCGTGCCAAATGTTCATATTTTGTTCCTTTCTTAAATATTTTTATTGCAATTATTACTTTACGTAATCAAATTCAAATCCGTACATAGAAACGGTGTTGCCGTCAGTACAGCCGCGCTCTTCAAGTGCGGCAAAGACGCCGCTTTTTTGAAGAACTCTCTGGAAATAATCGAGAGATTCGTAATTGTCAAAGTTGATCTGACCCATAAGGTTGTAGATCCATTCGCCCTCAACGTAGAAGGTATCGTTTTCGCGGCGGATAATGGTTTCCTTAGCGGTCTTGACAAATTCGTCCGCCTCGTCATATTCGCGCTCGTAAACGAGAATGGGGGGCAGAGTCTGAAGACGGCGATCGACTATTTTAATGAGTTCCTCAAGGTTTTCTCCCGTGTAAGCCGAGATATATACGAGCTCCCAGCCGTTTTCTTTTACAAACGTTTCAAAGGCATCAACGTCCACCACCTCGCGGTCCAGAGAATCCACCTTGTTTGCAACGATTATCTGGGGACGCTTTGCAAGCTCTGAGCTGTATTGCTCAAGCTCGCGGTTTATGGTGATTATGTCGTCAATGGGATCTCTGCCCTCGAAAGCTGAAATGTCAACAACGTGTAAAAGAAGTCTGCATCGGTCAACGTGGCGCAAAAAGGCATGTCCAAGACCTGCTCCCTCTGCCGCGCCCTCAATAAGACCGGGAATATCCGCGGCAACGAATCCGCGCTCATGTCCCGTTGATACAACTCCCAGATTGGGGGAGAGTGTGGTAAAATGATAGTCTGCTATCTTGGGCTTTGCGGAAGAAATAACCGAAAGAATGGAGGATTTACCCACGCTGGGCATACCGATAAGTCCAACGTCGGCAAGCATTTTGAGCTCAAGCACTACCTCGCGCTCCTCACCCTTGGTTCCGTTCTTTGCAAACATAGGGGTCTGCCGCGTGGGGGTTGCAAAATGCTTGTTGCTCCAGCCGCCGCGTCCTCCGCGACACAAAACGTAGTCTGCGCCGTCGTTTTCCGACATGTCATGAATTATCTTTCCGCTTTCTGGGTCCTTTATAAGCGTTCCCGGGGGAACCATTACGTAAACGTCATCCGCGGTTGCTCCGTGAAATTTGGAGCCGCCTCCGTCGCCACCGTTACCTGCAACGAATTTTCTCTTGTAGCGGAATGCAAGCAGGGTGTTCGAGCCTTTGTCAACGCGGAAGATTATGTTTCCGCCGTTTCCTCCGTCGCCTCCCGAGGGACCGCCCGCCGCAACGTACTTTTCGCGGTGAAAAGCAATAGCGCCGTTTCCGCCGTTACCCGCCTTGACGTATATTTTTATTTTATCTATAAACATGTTTTCACTTCCTTTCGGGAGCAGATGATATTAACTGAATTTTTCTATATTGCTGATCGTATATCCCAGCATTTTGGATTTGATATGCTCTGCCTGAGTGTTCATATATTGCTTGAACTCGGCGGTGCGACGGTTGCCTGCCTCAAAATCCACGATAAAGGCGTATATTTTGTTTGCCAGATCGTAGTCCTCGTTTTCGCGCAGATATTTTGCAAACACCTCGGCACATTCCGAGCCAAATGAGAGAAACACGCCTGCTTCAAGTCCATCGTCTATAGCAAGCTCATAGAGCAGCTCATAGCAGAAAAGGGGCTTGAAATGTTCGGGAACCGAGTCGTCATTACTGAACAGATCTCCAATATAGAGCTTTCCTCTATGCTTGAATATGGACATAAACTCACATATTTTGGAGCGCACAACGTCAAATGTCAGCTCGGCCGGGGCTATGTCTGCCTTTTTCTTTTTGTCGTAGAGGAAGAAATTGCGCTTGTTTTTGAATGCGCGCCTTGCAGACAGAGTAACGGTTATAAGTGTTGTGGCAATAAAGCACAATATCGCTCCCAAAATGTAGGTAACCGCCTGTGCCGCGCCTTCCGTTTTTGTATAGCCATAGCAAAAGGTGATTATTGCTATGCCTAAAATTACGGAAGCCGTTTTGATGAGCTTTATTGTGGCATCGCGCATCTTTTCTTCCATATTTTCTTGGTTGTTCTGATTGTTCTGGTTGTTCTGGTTCAATGCTTTCACCTCGCAGGTGTGGAATTATTTTTTGTCCTCCCCGCGCTCGCGGATGATGAGCTTTATAGGCGTTCCGACAAAGCCAAACGTTTCGCGCAAGCAGTTTTCAATATATCTTCGATATGAGAAGTGGAAAAGCTCCTCGTTGTTGCAAAAGATAACGAAGGTGGGGGGAGCAACGCTTATTTGCGTCATATAGTATATCTTGAGGCGCTTGCCCTTATCCGTGGGAGGCTGGGTGCGCATAGTTGCCTCGCTGAGTACGTCGTTTAGCATACCCGTTGAAATGCGGGTGTTTGCCTGATTGTGAACGTAATTGATGCGCTCAAAAACGTTGTCGATGCGCTGGCCTGTCTTTGCTGAAACAAAGAGAATGGGCGCATAGGGCATATATGCCAGATGCTCGCGGATACGGCGAGTGAATTCGTTAACGGTAGAGTTGTCCTTTTCTATGGAATCCCACTTATTAACAACTATCAAGGTTGCCTTGCCGCTCTCGTGAGCTATGCCCGCGATCTTTTCGTCCTGCTCGGTTATGCCAACCGATGCATCTATCATCAAAAGGCAGACGTCTGCGCGCTCAACCGCCATATGCGCGCGGAGAACGCTGTATTTTTCAATGTTATCGTTTATTTTGGACTGTCGGCGTATTCCCGCGGTGTCGATAAGGACATATTTTCCGTAATCGTTTTCAAGACGGGAGTCAACTGCATCGCGCGTGGTTCCCGCAATGTCGGATACGATAAGGCGCTGCTGGCCCAACATGCGGTTTATGATAGAAGATTTGCCTGCGTTAGGCTTGCCTATAACGGCAACCTTTATGCAATCGCCGTCATCCTCCGTATAATCCCAATCGCCGATAGCCTCTACGCAAGCGTCCAAAAGATCGCCCGTGCCCGATCCGTGAACGGATGATACTGCCACGGGGTCACGGTCAAAGCCCAGCTCGTAAAATTCGTAAAATTCAAAGGGAAGAGCTCCAACGCGGTCACACTTATTTATGCAAGGAACGATGGGCTTGCCGCTCTTTTTGAGCATTATGGCGATGTCCTTATCGTCTGCAGTAAGACCTGTGCGAACGTCGCACATAAATATAATAACGTCGGCGTCATCTATAGCGACCTGTGCCTGAAATTTCATTTGTGAGAGGATAACGTCATCGGTCTTGGGCTCGATTCCACCCGTGTCGATAACGATAAATTGCTTGCCCGTCCACTCGGTTTCTCCGTAGATGCGGTCACGGGTAACGCCGGGAACGTCCTCAACTATAGAGCGGCGCTCTCCGATAAGCTTATTGAAAAGCGTGCTTTTGCCCACGTTGGGGCGGCCAACTATTGCTATTATTGGTTTTGACATTTTATTACTCCTGAAAAAATTGTGGTCTTTGGCGTGGATTATACGCCCAAAACGTCGCGGATAAATTGCGCGCCGTCATTGTGTCCCGCACAAACGGGGACTCCCAATACATCTGAAAGCTGTGCGGGCGACATGTCGTCAAGGAAAAGATCGCCGCCTGCGCGCAGGGCGTTTTCGGGGAAGAGCAAAGCGTTGCCAAGTGATTTTCCGCTAAGCTGTTCGGATATATCCTTACCCGTCAGCAGGCCCGCAACGGTTATGCTTTCGCCAAAGAATTTATTGATTATTTTGTAAACGTTTATTTTGAGTCCTTCTACTCTTTGTTCAAGTGCACGCGCCATTTCGGATACGGTATCAAATGCTGCCGCACCCGTAGCCACCGAAACGGTGCGGGGAAGAGTGACATCGGGCAGATATTCGTTTATATATTCAAGCTCGCCGTAGAACTCTTCAAGCGTGGAGCGTATCATGCCAACGCCGTTTTCTATCTGAGGATATCCCTCATAGTGTGCTTCATTGGGAATAGGCAGTCCCGCTTTGATGTAAAGCTCGTCCGCCAAGAAGAATATGCGGTGTGCGATCTCGGATTCCAGCTTGTCTGCGAAATCCTCAACCATACGGATAACCTTCGCAGCCTCTTCTTTTGAGTAGGGGGTGAGGGGATAGAGTCCATCGCGGAATTTGGTAAGTCCCGCGGGGACTATGGACACGCTTTGCATGGTGGGAAAAAATTCTGAAAGGTCGCGCATGGAGCGCAAAAGCTCGTCGCCATCGTTAATACCGCGGCAAAGCACTATCTGACCGCACATTGCAATACCTGCGTCGGCAAGACGTTTGATGTAGGAAAGCACCTCGCCCGCACGCTTGTTGTGCATCATTTTTACGCGAAGTTCGGGATTCGTTGTGTGCACCGATATATTGATGGGCGAAATGTGCATTTCAATAATGCGGTCTATATCCTTGTCCGAGAGATTTGTCAGCGTTACGTAGTTGCCGTGCAAAAAGGAAAGGCGGGAGTCGTCATCCTTAAAATAAAGCGTTTCTCGCATACCGCAGGGCAGCTGGTCTATAAAGCAAAAGATGCACTTGTTGCGGCAGGACTGCTTTTTGTCCATGAGCGGCGTTTCAAAATCCAGGCCGATATCATCATATTGTGCCTTTCTGATAGTCACCTCATAGGGCTCGCAGCCGCGCAAAAGGCGGAGAGTTACAGTGCTTTCCGCAAGGAAGAAGCGGTAATCAAGAACGTCGTTTATATCTCTGCCGCCAATGGAGCAGAGCACGTCGCCTGCCAAAATGCCGGCACAGGCTGCGCGGCTATGGGGCGCAACACTTGTTATTTTTACCATAATTTCCTCCTTTTTGTCATTCGCATTATAATCCACCCTACATTATATCATAAATAAGTCAATATTGCAAGTCCTTTAACATATTTGGTATATATAAAAAGAAACGGAGCCATAGCCCCGTTTCTTTTGAAATCATACAACGCCGAACTGTAAGAACAGAACAGCGGCAAGTCCGTAATAGCTGATAACTGCGATAAGGTCATTTATCGTTGTGATAAGCGGGCCCGATGCAACTGCGGGGTCAATGCCCATAGCATGAAAGATCATAGGTATCGCCGCACCCGTAAATCCCGATATCATCATAGCAAAGAGAAGAGATAATCCAACGCAAACGGCGGTTGCCGCAACGATGGGCATGGTATACGTGCCGATAATGCCAAGATATATGCTGACGACAAGGAATGAGCAAAGACCGATAAGCAAGCCGTTGAGCAATGCAACTCGCGTTTCCTTGAAGATAAAGCCAATCTTTTTTCTTCCCGTTATTTCGTCGCCGCTGAGCGAACGCACGGTGACCGCAAGCGACTGCGTACCAACGTTACCCGCCATTCCGAGAATAAGCGATTGAAAGCATACGATAAATGGAAGCTCTCTTACAACGCCCTCGAATATTCCCACAACTGCGGATACCGCAAGTCCCATAAAGAGAAGGGCGATGAGCCAGGGAATACGCTTTTTGATACTCTTCCAGAGCGGCTCGCGCACCTGCTCTTGCTCGCTGAGAGCTGCGAGCTTTGCATAGTCGTCCTCAAATTCTGCGTCCACGATGTCGATTATGTCCTTAGAGGTGATAACGCCCAAAAGGGTCTGGTCCTTTGATGATATAACGGGGATCAGGTCCTCGGAATAGGAACGCAACGCCTCTATGCTGTCGGAAATAAGCTCTTTATCGTAAACAAAGGGGAAGGTTGTGTATATAAGATCTTCAAGCGAGTCGCTGCTGCGGGCAACGATAAGCTCCTTGAGATCGATAGCTCCGTAAAACTTTCCGTCATCCTCGGTTACGAAAATTGTGTATATGTTGTCGTTTTGCGCCGCGTCGGATACGAGAGTCCTCATAGCGCTCTTGATAGTTACGCCCTTTTTGATTGAGATAAAGTTGGTGCTCATTCGGCTACCGAACTCGTCGTCCTCGTAGGAGTCGATAAGCTCGATCTCCTCCTTGACCTCGTCCTCAATAAGCTCAAGCACCTCGCTCCTGGTCTGCTCGTCGAGATCCTCGAGAACTTCCAGAGCCTCGTCGGCGTCCATCTGCTCGATTATGTCTGCCGCTTCATCGGTGTCAAGCTCGGAGAGATATTCGCCCGCGTCGTCAAGGTAGGTAACGATGTCGGACATCGCCTCGCTGTCAAGGGCGCGCAAAAGCCTGTCGTTTTCCTCCTCGGTCAGCTCCTCAAGTATGGATGCAATATCGTTGTCGTGATATTCTTCCAGCTGCTCGCGTAGCTCCTTGTCGGAGCAATCGCTTCTGATTATAGAGAGGATTATTTCGCGATAGCCTCTGTCCTCAATATCAAGGGCTTCAAAATCCTTGTTTTCTTCCATAAAAAAACCTCCTTTTCACTTGGGAAAGGAGATGATATATGCACCAAAACAGAGGCTGGGATCAGTCTCTGATAACGGTACGGGTCAGCGCCTTTCCGGTATGTATAAAAATTTTCACATTGGGGCAAGATCGCCCGTTACTGTCCGCACTCATTTTTTGGCTCCTTTACCATTATTTTTATGGACATATACCCATAAATCAATTATAACCCCATTTTTCGCTGTTGTCAAGCGAAAAAACGGCAGCCTGCCAAAAAAGTGCAGACTGCCGAAACTTTTATTCAACCTTTGGGAGCCTTGCCAGTGCGCGCTCAATGTCCTCATCGGCAGGCGCGGTATCAAGCATCACTCCGTTGTGGAATTTTTCATACGACATCATGTCGAAATAGCCCGTTCCCGTAAGACCGAAAACGATAGTTTTTTGTTCGCCCGTTTGCTTGCATTGCTTTGCGATGTCCAGAGCCACCTTGATAGCATGGCTGGATTCGGGGGCGGGGAGTATTCCCTCAACGCGCGCAAATTCCTCGGCGGCGGCAAACACCTCGGTCTGCTTTACCGTAGTCGCTTCCATATATCCGTCCGCATAGAGCTTGGAGAGGGTGGAATTCATTCCGTGGTAGCGCAGTCCTCCCGCGTGTGTGGGAGCGGGCATAAAGCCGGAGCCCAAGGTATACATTTTAGACAGAGGACAAACCATTCCCGTATCGCAATAATCATAAGCGTATCTTCCGCGTGTAAAGCTGGGGCAGGATTCGGGTTCAACGGCAATTATGCGATAATCCGCCTCGCCGCGCAGCTTTTCGCCCATAAAGGGGGCTATAAGACCACCAAGATTGGAGCCTCCGCCCGCGCAGCCTATGATCACATCGGGCTTTATTCCGTATTTGTCAAGCGCTATTTTGGTTTCAAGGCCTATGATTGACTGATGCAACATGACCTGGTTTAGCACGCTGCCAAGCACATAGCGGTAGCCTTCATTTTTAGTTGCCGTTTCAACCGCCTCGGATATGGCGCAGCCCAGACTGCCAACGGTGCCGGGATGTTCCTTAAGTATGCGTCTGCCTATCTCGGTTTCCATGGAGGGAGAGGGGGTTACGGAAGCGCCGTAAGTTCTCATGACCTCGCGCCTGTGCGGCTTTTGCTCATAGGAGCATTTTACCATATATACCTTGCAGTCAAGATCAAAATAAGAGCAAGCCATAGAGAGCGCCGTGCCCCATTGGCCCGCACCCGTTTCGGTGGTAACGCCGACAAGCCCCTGCTTTTTTGCATAGTAAGCCTGCGCTATTGCAGAATTGAGCTTGTGGCTTCCGCTGGTGTTATTGCCCTCAAACTTGTAGTATATTTTTGCGGGAGTGCCCAACCTTTCTTCAAGGCAGTATGCGCGCACAAGGGGTGCGGGGCGATACATTTTATAAAAGTTGCGTATCTCCTCGGGGATAGCAAAATATGCCGTGCTGTCGTCAAGCTCCTGCTCAATGAGCTCATCGCAAAATACGCCTGCAAGGTCATTCTTGGTCATAACCTCGTGCGTTTCGGGATGGAGGAGAGGAGCGGGCTTTTGCGGCATATCCGCGCGCAGATTGTACCAGGCGTGCGGCATCTCGGATTCTTCGATGTATATTTTGTAGGGTATCTGTTTCTCGGACATAAAAACCTCTTGCTCGGCATTGCTTGCCGTTATTTTTCGCTGTCAAAAACAACTATATATCGGGATTATATCATTTACACTCTCTATCGTCAAGTGCTTTGGCAAAGATTTTATATATAAATATAATTTTTACCATAAATTACCGCAAAAGCTCGACAAACGGCGACACCGTCAGCCTTGACAAAAATTCTTAAAGGTAGTATAATTGAGGTGTAAATAAAACTTTGTGGAGGACGGTATATGGAATACAAGATATTTGAATATGATCCTTCTTTGCTGCCTTACAAGGCAGATATAGATTTGAGAATGGAAAACTACGCAGCCAAAAGAAAAGAACTCGTTGGCAACAGAAGCTTAGCCGAGATAGCAACAGCGCATGAGTACTTTGGCTTTCACAGAACGAGTGATGGCTGGGTATATCGCGAATGGGCGCCCGCTGCTGACAACGTTTATCTGACGGGTGATTTTTGCTATTGGGATATGACTGCGCACAAGATGACCAGAATTGAGGATGGAATTTTTGTGATATATCTCGAGGGGAAGGATAGGCTTTGGGACGGATGTCACGTGCAGACTATCGTAGAGTTTGGCGGCGAGCTGCATCGCAGAGTGCCGTTGTATATCCGCCGCGTGCTTCAGGACAAGCAAACGTATCAATGGTGCGGAGTTATCTCGGACGAGCCGAAGTACAAGTGGAGAAAAAAGCATCTTAAGGCTGCAAAGGACCTGTTTATTTACGAGTGCCATATAGGAATGGCGCAGGAAGAGGAGAAGGTAGGCTCTTATGATGAGTTCCGCGAGAAAATACTTCCGCGAGTAAAGGCGGCAGGATACAATACGCTGCAGATAATGGCTATAATGGAGCATCCCTATTATGGCTCGTTCGGCTATCAGGTGTCGTCCTTCTTTGCCGCATCGTCAAAATACGGAACGCCAAACCAGCTCAAAAGGCTTATTGACGAGGCGCACACAATGGGTATTTCCGTGCTTCTTGACGTAGTACACTCGCACGCCGTTGGAAACGTTGGTGACGGACTCAATATGTTTGACGGCACCGTTCATCAGTTCTTCCACGAGGGCGGACGCGGTGACCACCCCGCCTGGGGCACAAAGCTGTTCAATTACGACAAGAGAGAGGTTATAAGCTTTTTGCTTTCCAATCTCAAGTTCTGGATGGACGAATATGGATTTGACGGCTTCCGCTTTGACGGAGTTACCTCTATGATATACCATGACCACGGGCTTGGAACGGCGTTTATGGATTACGGCAAGTATTTCTCCCTTAACACCGACGTTGAGGCTATCACCTATCTCCAGCTTGCAAACGAGCTGATACGCGAGGTGTATCCCGACGCCTTGACTATAGCCGAGGATATGTCCGCAATGCCCGGTATGTGTCTGCCTATTGAGGACGGCGGTATAGGATTTGATTACAGACTCGCTATGGGCGCGCCTGACCTCTGGATAAAACTCATCAAGGAGCAGAGGGACGAGGATTGGAGCATGTGGCGTATATTTGCCGAGCTTTCAAGCCGCAGACCAATGGAAAAGTATATCGGATATTCCGAGTCGCATGACCAGGCACTTGTTGGCGATAAGGCAATAATGTTCCGTCTTTGCGATAAGGAAATGTATACCTCAATGAAAAAGGGCGACGACAACTATATCGTGGAGCGCGGTATGGCGCTTCATAAGATGATAAGGCTAGTTACGATGACGCTTGGCGGAGAGGGATATCTCAATTTTATGGGCAATGAGTTCGGCCACCCGGAATGGATAGACTTCCCGCGTGACGGAAACGGTTGGAGCCATAAATATTGCCGCCGCCAGTGGCATCTGGTGGACGATAAGACGCTTAAATACGATTGGCTGGGCACATTTGACCGCGAGCTGATACGCCTCATTGACGATAGAAACGTATTTGACTATAAGCCTGCTCCGCTCAACGTTGACGAGCAGAGGCAGGTGCTTGTATATGAGCGCGGAGGCCTTTTGTTCATTGCAAACTTCAGCCCCAACGGATATTATACCGATTTCAGAGTTGAAACGGGCAAGTATGGCAAATATCAAGCTATACTTTCAACGGACGAGTCGAGATTCGGCGGATATGACCGTATTTCTATGGACTACGTGTACAAGACCGACAAGAAGGACGGAAAGCACGGATTTTCCATCTATATCCCCGCAAGAACGGCGGTATGCCTCAGGAGAACAAAGTAAAATCGACCCGCATCGGCAAAATTTACACATTTGACATATTTTGTTTTATAAAAGCGGTTGACGGGATATGCCATTGATGTTAAAATGATATACGTATATTTATGTATTGAAAAACCGCATTTTCAAGAGGAGAAACAAATGAGAGTTTTCAAAAGAGTCCTTTTGTTGCTTTTGGCTTTGGCATTGATATTGGGAGCATTAGTTTCCTGCAATACCCAAAACGAAGAGGAAACCTGGGACGATTACTACGAAGACGAGGACGATTATGATATCGATTTCCCGGATGTGGAAAAGGCTGATTATGACATGGAATTCAGCATGTATATGATGTCGATCAACAACTTCCCGGAGTTCTACGTGCTTGACGAGAGTAACGGTAGCCCTATGGACGAGGCTGTTTACGCAAGACAGGAAAAGATCAAGAGATACCTCGGCGTTGATATGGTGCTCAAAACAGACAGCAACACCAACAAGGGAACCTATATCGACGTATTGAAGAAGGCAGTTACCAACAGAGACGGTACGCTTGAACTTCTTCTTACCCACTATAATATCGGTCTTCCCGAGCTTATTTCCGACAACTACCTGATGGACTTCAGCGATATGGATGGAGTTGATCTCGAAGCGGACTACTGGGATTATGACTTTATGAGTTCTGTTGAGCTTAAGGGTCATAACTATCTTGGCTTTGGAGATGCTAACATACTCTTTGCTTACCTTGTTTCTTTTAACAAAAATATGATGGACCAGTATTCCGGCGCAGACGTGTTTGGCGGCAAGGACGTTTACCAGATGGTAAGAGATTATGAGTGGACGCTGGATAAGATGATATCCATAGCAAATCTTGTATCACAAGACCTTAACGGTGACGGTAAGAAGGACCAGGGTGATAAGTTCGGATATGCCGCTGCGGCATGGGAGCCCTATATGTCATTTATTCATGCGTCGGGCATGAATATTATGGAGCAGGATCTTGCGAGCGGAGCCTACAAGGTGGCGCTTAACAGCGATAAGTACTATGCAAGGCTTGATAATCTTATTGCTGATCTTAAGGCGCTGTCCGCTTCCGAATGTGCATACGTGGATTACAGAGTAAAGGTAGTTCACGCCGAGGACGTTCTTCAGCTCACCTCAAACCGCGTGCTTATGTCAATATACGATACTATACACCTTCCCGAGTATCTTAACTACAACATTGAGTTCGGAGTGCTTCCGCTTCCTATGTACGATGGTACGGAAAAGGAATACAGAGCGCTGCAGTATGGCGGATTGATGTGTGTGCCCCGTTACGTAAAGGATGCTAAAATGGTTGGCGAAACTCTTGAGATGTATCACTATTATAGCAGTAGCGTAACTGTTACTTTCTACGAGAAGATACTTGGTCGCCAGGTTGCCGACGCACCCGATGATACCGAGATGCTCAACATAATCAGAGCCGGTGCTTGTACCGACGTTGGATTTACATATCAGAACACAACAACCGTTGCATCCACAACAGACTGGAACACTCTGGGCGGTTGTATGGTAAGACTTACCAACCCCGCAACAACGGACGGAGGCCTTGCTTCCTGGTTTGCAAAGCACGTTCAGGCTCAGCAGAACGGTTTTGACAACTTCTACAAAAAGGTTAAATAATCAAATATGCAAATAAAAAGCTGTCGCGAGTGCGACAGCTTTTTTTGTTTACTCCTCCGGAGCATCGATTACGTGCTTTGGCTTTTTGTCAAAGCCGTGTATCCAGTCGGAGCAATTATAGTATATAAGGTAGATAACCGAGCTTATAGCCCAGGTTATGGGGTATGCCCAGTATATGTATTTCAGCTCGCCGACAAAGTGCATTATCAGTGATATGTAGATTATTCTTATAACGCACCAAACGGAGAGCATAACAAACATTGGAACAAATGCTTTTCCTGCGCCTCGGCAAACTGCGGCGATAGCGTGAGATAGGGCGAGCAGACAATAGAAGAGGGTAACCGTTCGCGCTTGCTGAACGCCAAGCTCAATTACTGCGGGGGAGCTATCAAACAGACCTACAAGCTGGGGTGCAAAGATATAGGTAATTATACCGACTATTTCTGCGCAGATAACGGCAGTCAGTATACCAAAACGCGCGCCCTTTCTTGCGCGTTCGTGTTGTCCTGCGCCGAGATTCTGGCTGATAAAGGTTGTGGTTGCCATATTGAAGCTTGTTATGGGCAAAAAGCCAAATCCCTCTATCTTGGCGTGTGTTCCGTAAGCTGCGGTTGCAAACTTTCCAAAGGAGTTTATCTGTGTCTGAACTATAACGTTTGCAAACGCTATAACCGAGTTCTGAACGCCGCTTGGCAGACCAAAACGTATTATCTCCTTTAACATATCCCAATGGAAACGGATCTTTTTAAGCTCAACCGTAAATATGTGTCCCTTTTTCATAAGGTGACATAGGCAGAGAACGCAGCTGACTATCTGTGAGATAACGGTTGCGAGTGCTGCTGCCCATACGCCCCAGCCGATAATTGTGACGAACAGAACGTCAAGCACAACGTTGAGCGTTGAGGAGAAAATCAGATAATAAAGAGGGCGCTTGCTGTCGCCGAGAGCGTTCATTATTCCTCTTAAAATGTTGTACATTACAAGAGCAAGAATGCCGGAAAAAAACACGGTAAAGTATTCTATCGCCTCAGGCAAGACCTCGGGGTCGGTCTTCATCCAAACGAGCATGGTGGGTGTCAGCACAACGCCTACAACGGTAAGAACTGTACCGCTGACAAGGCCGAATGCAATATTTGTATGTATAGCTTTTGAAACCTTGTCGGGATCATTTGCGCCGAAATATCGCGAAATCACCACTCCCGCACCCATTGCGGTTCCCGTGAAAAAGCTGATGAATAAGAATATAAGTGTTCCCGAGGAGCTGACGGCGGCGAGCGCGTTGGTTCCGTGCCTGTTGCCAACGATAAAAGCGTCGGCGGTGTTGTAAAGCTGCTGAAAAAGCTGGCTTAGCAATATCGGCATAGCAAAGGATATCATTTGGGAATAGGGATTTCCCTTTGTCATATCCTTGGTGTGCTTATGACCGTTTTGAGTAGCTGTTGCTGTGGACATTTTCTATCTCCCGATTATCTTGTTATCTCGCGTTTTAGTGAGCCGCTGAAGTTGAAAATGATAAAGCGGCCTTTCAGAACAGTAAAGAGTCTTGAAATTTTTGTCAGAGGCTTGTTGATCTTTTCAATAAATTTTCGGTAATCCTCTTGCATATCGTCGCCTTTGCCCGTAAGCGCGAAGATCCTCGAATAGAAGGGCGCGCCAAATCCGGTATCGTCACCGTCGCGATAGGCAAGCACGAAGATTATCTTGTCAGCCAAAATATCTGATATGGCGGCAGAAGCCTGCTCCGGCGTCATAGCGTCGCTGCCCGTTACGTTTTCTATCTGACCTACGGAAATTGAGCAGCCCCGCTCGCTGACACTAACCGTTAACGGAACGTTTGGCTGCTTTTGGTTGGGCATTATCATCTCGCAAAAATCGTTACCTCGGTTGTCGGTATCGTATATTACCTGGCGGTCAAACGCAGGGAATTTGCGTTGAATATATGCAATTTTTTCTTCAATCTTCATTTTTATCCCCCTTGTCAGCAGACACAAGATATCTTTCATAATAGAAAAGATATTGCTGGGCTATCCCTGCATACTGGCCAAGCGCGCGGGGGTCAAAGCCCTCGTCGAAATACTTGGACACGACCTTTTTTATCCATACGTCAACGGGAAATGCATCAAGGCGCGCAAAGCCGAAAAGCAGAGCGCAGGATGCCACCTTGGGCCCAATCCCTTTAACCGCGCACAAATGCTTTACGCATTCGTCGGTGGATTCGTGGGTTGAAAGCAAGAGCGTGTCGATTTCGGCTGCCGAAAACTTGGTTGCCGCATCCATAATATATTTTGCGCGAAATCCTACTTTAAGCGCGGAAAGGCCATCAATTCCCAGCGCTGCAACCTTGTCGGGAGCGGGGAATGCATAAACGGTCATATCATCGTTGCGATGCAGGTCGGCAACGTGTCCTTGCATACCCGATACGTCTATTTTTTCTCCGCAGGCTGCGCACAAAGCCGCAACGAGCTTTTTGATTCTCGGAATATTGTTATTTTGCGAAATGATAAAGGAGCATATGCTCTCCCATTCCTCCTGCTTGAGAATTCTGATGCCCGAGGCGAGCGACACCGCGTCCGAAAGAGCGGGATTGTCTGATAGGGAGAGAATACTTTGATTTATCTCGGCATAATTGCGGTCAAGCGATAAGAACTTCTTCCAGACCGACTCGTATTCGTCGAGCGTTGCGTTGTATATGTAAACGGTGCTGCCGTCCTGTGCGATGGATACGTATTTTCCGTATGCGCAGCCCGCGTATTCAATCTCGTGGAGAGAATTGGAAACGGGGTCAAAGCGGAAGCATTGGCCGCAATCAAATATGCGGCCCACGTCAAAAAGCTCGACACCGTCGAGCCTGAGCGCAGACAAACCGTCTATATTAAGCTGTGTTACAGAAAAGGTAACAGGGGTCATAAAAAGTATCTCCGTATTTGTAAAATGCTCTTGAAAACAGAGCGAAAATATGTTAGAATAAGATGTTAACACTATTATTATAGCACCGCTCGCGCACTTTTGCAAGGGCATCGCCCAACTTTGAGTCGAATATTTGCGGAGGAAATCAATGGAGCAGATTTATACAATACCCGTTAATGAAGCGTTTGAAAAGAGCGCCGCAGACAAGAGCTGCGGATGCCCGTTTTGCACGCTTTATAATAAGCTTGAGTGTGACGAGCTTGATCTTATCCTCGGCGCTTCAATGATGGAGCCCGACATAAGAATAAAGACCAACAAGCAGGGATTTTGCCGCACTCATTACGATATGATGTTCGTGCGCAAGAACCGTCTTGGAATGGCGCTGACGCTAGAGAGCCATCTGGACGAGCTAAAGCGCGAGCTTCGTGACGGCGGTCTTATCGGCGGTGGTACGGGAGCAAAGCCCATAAAGCGCATAGGCGAGCTTGAGGCTTCTTGCTACGTTTGCGAGCGTATAGAGTTCAACTTTGCGCATATGATAGAAACGGCAGTCTTGCTTTGGCAAAATGATGAGGCGTTTCCCAAAAAGCTTGCTGATCAGCCCTATTTTTGCCTGCCTCATTACAAAATGATGCTTGAATACGCACAAAAAAGGCTTTCAAAAAAGGAGCTTAAGGAGTTCGTCAAGGACTGCGAGCAGATACAGAATGCCTATATTGAGAAATTGAACGGCGACGTATCGTGGTTCTGCAAAAAGTTTGATTACCGCTATGACGAGGAGCCCTGGTACGATTCCAAGGATGCCGTTGAGCGCTCCATGAAATTTTTAAGATCGGATATACACAGAAACGGAAAATAAAATGATAGATCTTCTTGATTTGCACAAGCAATTTATACTTACCCATATAAAAGAGGGCGACGTTGTGGTCGATTTTACTATGGGAAACGGTCACGATACCGAGTTTTTGTCCAAAACCGTTGGAGAGAGCGGCCACGTGTACGCCTTTGATATTCAACAGTCCGCCGTGGACTCAACCGCCAAAAATCTTAAAGCAGCGGGCTGCCCCGAAAACTATACTTTGATCTGTGATTCCCATCACAACGTTAAAAACTACGTAAAAGAGCCGATAAAGGCGGGAATGTTCAATCTCGGTTGGTTGCCCGGCGGAGATAAGAGCATAACCACGATGAGAGAAACCACGATGCCCGCGGTGGAGGCGGCTATTGAGCTTCTTGACCGGGATGCGATATTGAATATAGCGGTCTATCCCGGGCACCCCGAGGGCGACCTTGAGGGTAAGATGCTGGAGGAGTATTTTGAAACGCTCAGCCGCTTCAAGGTATGCGTTACCAAGGTGAAAATAATCAACAGTGCTACCTCGCCCTACTTTTTTATGATAGAAACAAAGAAAAAGATTTGATCTTGCCTTATTTTAGCAGAGGATAATAATGAAGAAAAGATTGGTTTGTATTATTTTGGCGATTGCCGCCTTGTCGATATCCGCAGCTCTTGTGTCCTGTGATGAGCCGAGCAGCCCTATACAGCAGAACGACTCCCCCTATCTGATTTTGGTTAATAAGCAAAATCCTGCGGGAGAGAGCTATGAGCCTATGGATCTGGTAACGGTTGACGCCGCTTACACAACGGGAGGCAAGGAAATAAGTCTTAATAAGACCGCGGCACAGGCTGTTATTAAAATGCTGGATGACATGAAAAAGGACGGTATCGACAACGTTACCATTACCAGCGCATACCGTACGTATGCGTATCAGCAAAAGCTTTTTAACAAGTATCTTGACGATGAGAGAGCCGCACACCCCGGCTGGACCGAGGAGCAGATAAAGAACCAGGTGCTTACCTATTCTGCCGCCCCCGGCACCAGCGAGCATCAAACTGGACTTTGCGTTGACCTCTTTACCGATGAGATGGAGGGCCTTTGGAATTACGGCAGCGAAACCCCCAATAATCCTTATGATAAAGGCTTTGCCGAAACAGAGGCGTTTAAGTGGCTGCAGAAGCACGCCCACGAATACGGCTTTATTCTCCGTTTTCCCGAGAACAAGACGGACGTAACGGGATATGCTTACGAGTCCTGGCATTATCGCTACGTTGGGGTGGAGCATGCAACCAAGATACACAAGGATGGCATAACTCTTGAGGAGTATCTTAAAAATCCGAAATGATGAAAAAAGTAATAGTTATTGGCTGCGCGGGCAGCGGAAAGAGCGTGTTTTCACGCTCTTTTGCTAAATTGACGCATCTTCCACTTTACCATCTTGATAACATTTGGTGGCGCGAGGACGGAACCAACGTAACGCGGGACGAGTTTGACCGCGCGCTTGCCGAAATTCTTGCGCGTGACGAGTGGATAATTGACGGCAATTATCAAAGGACGATGGAGTGGCGCATGAACGAGTGCGATACGGTTATATTCTTCGACCTGTCCGCCGACGAGTGCATAGATGGAATCCGTTCGCGAAAGGGAAAGTCGCGCCCCGATATGCCGTGGAAGAACGCTCCCGAGGATGACGACGAGGAATTCGTGGAGTATATTCGAAGATATAATGAGGACAACCGGCCACGTGTTTTGGAGCTTATCGAAAAATACAGCCCAGAACACGTTGCGATCTTCACGAGCCGTATTGATGCGGACGAGTACTTGAATAATATTAAATGAAACAATCCCCGACGGGCTCCGTCGGGGATTGATTTTTATTGATTGTTGTTTTCGTTCTTGCTTTCAACTTCGGGCTGGGGCTGCTGTGCCTTTGCCTTTTCCTCAGCAAGACGGCGAGCTGCTTCCTCGGCATCTGCCTTTGCCTTGTTTGCCTGGAGGCTCTTTTGCTTCTTAGCCTCGGCAATAGCCTCTATTTCTTCCATAACGGGACATTCACTTTCCATAACCGCACGGAACTGATCTCCGTCCATTATTTCATTGCGGAGCAGGAACTCGGCGATAAAGTGAAGCTTTTGTATATCCTTTGTGAGAATATCCTTGGACTTTTCGTATGCTCCGCTTATGATATCGTGCATTTCCTGGTCGATCTGTGCTGCAACCTCCTCGGAGTAATCCTGAGAGGAAGAGAAGTCGCGGCCGAGGAACACCTCGTTCTGATCAGTGCCAAAGCAACGGGGTCCGAGCTTGTCGGACATACCGAGTCGGGTTATCATTCGCTTTGCTATCTTGGTTGCGCGCTCTATATCGTTGGAGGCGCCGCCGGTTACGTCCTTGTAGATTATCTCCTCTGCGGCGCGACCGCCGAGAAGCATGGAAATTTCCTTTACAAGCTCACTCTTATACTCGCTGTACTTGTCTTCCTTGGGAGGATTGAGAGTATAGCCGAGCGCTCTGCCTGAGGGGATAATTGATATCTGCTGAACGGGGTCAAGGTCGAGATGATATGCTATCATAGCGTGACCTGCCTCGTGATAAGCGGTCTTCTTCTTTTCGGATTCTTTCATAGCTCTTGCCTTCTTCTTGGGGCCTGCTATGATGCGGATAAAGGCATCTGAAATGTCGTCCATTCCGATAAGACTCTTGTTGCGCCTTGTAGCGAGCAGAGCCGCCTCGTTGAGAAGGTT
>JAFQLG010000012.1 GCA_017414605.1 Clostridia bacterium | reverse complement strand
TTGAGGGATCCTCCTTCTGTCCTACCGTTTGAGCAACACGAGCTGCCATGGGTACTGCCGAAACGCCTGCTGAACCGATAAGAGGATTTATCTTTCCGCCGGACAGCCAGTTCATTATCTTTGCGGTGATAAGTCCGCCGCAGGTCGAAATGCAGAACGCAACAAGTCCGCAAACGATTATAACCACCGTCTGAACACTCAAGAAGTTTGCCGCAGAAGCCGTAGCACCAACGGAAATTCCCAGAAGTATCGTGATTATATTCATAAACTCGTTCTGTACGGTCTTGGAAAGTCTTTCGGTAACACCACACACGTTGAGTATGTTACCAAACATCAAGCATCCGATAAGTGAAAGCGCATCGGGAACGAGAATACCTACAACGAACGTAACGAGCACAGGGAAAACGAGCTTCTCTATGCGGGATACGGGACGAAGCTTTTCCATTTTTATAAGACGCTCTTTTTTAGTTGTGAGCAGCTTCATAAATGGGGGCTGGATCATAGGTATGAGCGCCATATATGAGTACGCCGCTATCGCAACCGCGCCGAGAATTGCAGGACCAAGCGTTTTGGTTACGAGAATAGCCGTAGGTCCGTCCGCGCCGCCTATGATACCGATGGACGCCGCCTGACCGATCGTATAAACTCCTGAGAGTATAGCTGCCGAGAATGCAACGAATACGCCAAGCTGTGCGCCTGCACCGATAAGAAAATACTTGGGATTAGCTATAAGAGGAGTAAAATCCGTCATAGCGCCGATACCGATGAATATGATACAAGGATAAATACCCAACTTTACACCGATGTAAAGCAGATCAAGGAATCCGCCCTTGTTCATTGCCATCTTGATAGAATCAAGCACGGTAAGGTGTACCGATTCGTCCGCGGCGATCCACATATCAAGGTGGAAGAGATTCGCACCGGGAAGATTGGTAAGCAACATACCTATCGCTATGGGAAGAAGAAGCAGGGGCTCGAATTTTTTGGCAATTGCAAGATAGATCAATGCAAAGGCAATGGCATACATAACAAGGTACTGCCAGCCCATCCATATATTTTCAAAACGCCAATTCAACACCTCAAAGTCACCGTAGCTTTCGGGACCGAAGATGTAATTGAAGCCCATACTATCTATAAAATTTTTAATAGTATTTAAGATGCCGTCCATCTATACTCTTTCCTTTCGTAGTATCAGTATTTTTGGAAAGCCCTTATCAGTTAAGAGTAATAAGGACGTCATCGGTATTTACCGATGCACCCTTCTGTACGTTTACGGTGGCAACGGTGCCGTCCTTGGGAGCGCAAATGTCGTTCTCCATCTTCATTGCCTCAAGCACGCAAAGAACGTCGCCCTTCTTTACCTGTGCGCCAACGGTTGCATTTACCTTGAGTATGGTTCCGGGCATAGGAGCCTTAACGGTTACTGCGCCTGCCGCTCCTGCGGGAGCTGCCTTGGGTGCGGGAGCAGGTGCTGCAACGGGTGCCTGGACGGGAGCCGCTACAGGTGCTGCTACAGGTGCTGCTACAGGTGTTGCGGGAGCGCCGCCGACTTCTTCTACTACTACGTCATATGATACGCCGTTTACGGTTACGTTAAATCTTCTCATTATAAATACCTTTGCCTTTCAAATATTATTGTTTGTTCCAAGCTCCGCTCTTGGCAGTTCTCTTAAAGGAAACTACTCTGAAGCCGCCTACAAATTCGTTCTTATAATCTCCGCTCTCTATCATAGCCGCGATAGCCGCGGTTATAACTGCTGCAAGCTCACCGTCATCCTGCGCCGCGGGGGCTACGGGTGTGGGGACTGCTTGTGCTGCAGGTGCCTCGTCTATCACAATGGGCTCTGCAGAAATTATTCTTGCAGCCTCGTCAACGTCTCTTGCTCTTTCCTTCTTTTTGTTGGGTATATCGTAGAAAACGTACTTTGAGCCGTACAAAATAAGTGTGAGCATGCCCAGCACGGCGAACACCATAAGCATTCCCGTTGCGGTTCCCTGCAATGCGTATTCAAGTCGCTCCTCAAAGCTTTCGGGCTTTAAGTTCATATCCAGCTTGCCGCTGTCCTGCGCGCTGTCCGCCGCCGGCTCTGCCGCAAAGGCTGTGAGCGAGAAGAGCGAGCCGAGAACAAGGATAAGACAGAGGAATATGCAAATTCTCTTTACATTTTTCATATCCGTTCCTCCACAATTATTACACGGGAGTTCTCGCGTATTTTCTATCGGGCGTGCCGTCCGCCTTAACTGCCAGCATATAAAGCGCTGAGCAGATGCGCGCGCGCAGGGTAGCCTCGTCAACGATGTCGTCAACGTCGCCCTTCTCTGCCGCGTTTACCGCGCTTGCATACTTTTGGCACCACTCCGCCTCAACTTGCTCGCGGCTCTTATCTGCCGTTATCTCGTCGTTAAGAAGGAATGCAACTGCGCTCTCGGGGCTCATTACGCTGATGACCGAGCCCTCAAGTGCAAGCTCGATATCCGCTCCGAGCGCCTTTGAGCCAAGCAGGGTAAATCCTGCGCCGTATGCCTTGCCGACAACTGCGGTTACCTTTGCGCAGGTTGCGTTTGCATAAGATGCCGCAAGCATCGCCGTACATTTACCGCAAGCGCAATCGCAGAAGCCCTCGCTATCAACCAAAGTTACAACGGAAATTCCAAATCTATCGCAGAAGGAAATGAGGTTTGCCGCCTTCTTTGCGCCGATAACGCCTATTCTGCCCGCGTCACAAGCGTTATTGCTTGCAACCACGCCGCAAAGCACGCCGCCAAAGAATGCAAAGCCCGTAACTATGCCGCTTTCCTTTGCATATATCTCGGTGAATGCGCCGTTATCGCAAAGTGACTTTACAAGCTCGGCGCCCGTAAGTCCCGAAACTGCCGCCGCGCGAGCCGCATCGTCACCGCTCATAACGCTGGCTTCATCTCTGTTATTCTGGGGCAATATCTCAACAAGCGCGCGGACCTTTGCATAAGCCTGCTCGCTGCTCTCTGCCTCGATGGCCGCGCAGCCTACGCATTCGCCCTCATCGCTCGCATTTTTAAGGTAAAGTCGGCTCTTGCCCGCAACGTTTACCGTAAGGTCAAACATATTGGAAACCGTAAGCGCCATACCCGTACAAATTCCGTCATAAACGGCTATCTGGGGTACTATTCCGGAGGCTCTTGCAACGCAAGCGGCAAATCTGCCGTATGCCGAGAGGGCTGCGCTACCCTCCGTTACAACCGCGCCCGCGCTATCGAACACGCCGATAACTGCCGCGCCGTTCTTGATAGCCATATCGTACAGCATCTCGATCTTGCGCGCGCCGACCTCGTCAAATGCGCCCTTAAGTCTGTCGCTGTCCTGAACAAATGCAAAGGCGAGCTTTCCCGAGATGGATCCGTATCCGCAGATCACACCGTCATAAGCCTTTGCTTCCCCACTTCTTTTAACGTAAGCTCCTATCTCAACGAAAGAGCCCGCATCAAACAGAGAGGAGATCTTTTCACTACCAACCGTCAAGTTTTTTTCCATCTGATTGCCTCCGTTTTATGATTTACAAATTGTATTTTTTACACCTTTGGGCAAAAATCCTCATTCTCGCCCATTATAAATAAATTATACCTTAAAACGAACACTTTGTCAATTTACAGTGAAAATATATTTGTTAATATTTTGTAAACGCCGCCATTTTTGACCCCTGCAAAACGCTTTTTTGACAAAGAAAAATTATTTTTTTGAAAGCGCCTCTTTGCGACACGTTTTGCGCCCAAAAAGAGTTAAAATATCACATAAAGCAAATAAAAACAAAGGAATGGTGAATTTATGAACTGCGAAAAATGCAAAAATAAAAAGGCGACCGTTTTTTACGGTGACGACGGAGGCGGAAGGCACGCGCTTTGCGCCGCTTGTGCCGAGAGCATCGGCAGGCTTTCCGAGTCCTTGCAGATGCAACCTGCCGCCAAGGGCTTCTCTCCCTCCTCCGCTCTCTTTGGCAGCGATGCGGAGGGTGGGGGCTTTACGCTGTTTGCGGGAGCAAACGATACCGAGGGGAGATGTTGCCCCGTTTGCGCAACGGCGCTGTCCCAGGTGATAGGCGGCGGCAGAGTGGGCTGCCCCGAGTGCTATGCCGCCTTTGAGGATGCGCTCTTTGCTCCCGCCGCCCTGGAGCTTGCCGGGGCGGCATGCCGCATGCCGCAAAAAAAGCGCAAAGCACTTGACAAGGAGCGCAGCATCGCCTCCCTCAAGCAGCGCATAAAGCTGGCGATCGCAAAAGAAGATTACGAGCTTGCCGCAACCATACGCGACGAAATAAAAAAGCTGGAAGCACATACATAATGATTGGAGGATCAAAAATGTCTTGGTTCAATACAGAGGGGACAAGCCCCGAAAGAATACTTTTTTCAATGGCGCGATACCTGCGCCACCCCGAGAGGCTGGCATTCGGTCTTTCGTCAAGCGACAAAAGGCTGTCTGACGTCTGTGGGCGCATAGACAGACTGCTCTTACAAAACGGCTTTCGCGCCGAGAGCGCACAGGATGCGGCGACCTCCGCGGAAAGACTGCTCATCTCCCCCGCCTCCTCCGATTTCTCGGGCGCGCGATCCGTTTACTTCAACGAGCCCTGCAGCCTTTCAGTAACCTTGGGCGGCAGTGAGCTTATCTCTATCCAATCCATTCTGCCGGGCAGAGCCATAAGCGAGGCAAAAAGCGCCGCCGCAAAGATAGAAGAGCTCTTGGACCGCGAGATAGGCTTTGCATACAGCGAGCGGCTGGGTTATCTATGCTCCCGTCCCGAGCTTTGCGGCTCGGCTCTCGAGCTTTGCGCCTGCCTATATCTCCCATCTTTGCGCCTGCTTGGCGGCTATGAGCAGCTTTCAGCCTCTCTTTTGCGCCGCGGCGCCCAGCTCTCTCCCCTTTTCGAGCGCGGCGAGGAGGGCGGCGACCTCTACACACTCACCTACCGTCCCCACCACCTTGCAGACGAGCAGCACAGCGTTGCCCACTTTGACACGCTTGTATGCGAGCTTGACCGCCTGGAAGAAAAGAGATGCAAGATGCTTTATCCCTCGGACACGGGCGAGGTCACGGAGCGCGCCTATCGCGCCATGGGAACGCTGCGCTTTGCGCGCAGTATGAGCCGCGGCGAGATGATGCGCCTGCTCTCCGACATCCGCCTTTCACTCTCGCTCGGCATCGGCGAAAAAGAGGCTCTGCTCTCCCCCGCCGACCTCAACTTTTTGTGCATTGAGGGTCTTGACCTCTGCCTTGCAACCTCGCAAAAGCAAAAATGCTCGTCGCGCGACGAGCTTGAGCGCATTCGCGCCGATTTTTTGTCCAAATACATATCGGGCAGGTCTGCCTGACCCTATAAAAACATTTTACGAAAGGCTTGTTTATGTCCAATAAATTTACGCCAAAGGCGCAGAGCGCGCTGGGCGCCTCGCTCAAATTCGCATCCGATATGGGTCACTCGTACGTTGGTAGCGAGCATATCCTTTTAGGTCTTGCCTCATCGGAAGGCAGCCTCGCGCAAAAGCTATTGCTGGGGAGGGGTGCCTCCCCCGACAAGATAAAGAACGCGATTGCCGATATATCGGGGCTCGGCTCCCCCGCCCTCTGCTCCCCTGCCGACATGTCGCCGCGCGCGAAGGGTATAATTGAAGGCTCCGCGGCGCACGCCGCCGCAGGCGGTCACCTCTACATCGGAACCGAGCATCTTTTGCTCGCCACCCTATCGGACCGCGACTGCATGGCATGCCGTATTCTTGACACGCTGGGTATATCGCTCCCCGCATTTGCAGGCGAGGTTGAAAGTGCGCTGAAGGGCAGCTCTCCGCACGACAAGACCCAGACCGCCATAAAACCCCGAGAGGAAAAGAATGAAAAATCGGCGCTTTTACAATTCGGCAAGGATATGGTGGAGGCGGCGCGGCAAGGCAGGACAGACCCCGTTATCGGGCGCGAGGGCGAAACCGAACGCTTAATTCAGATACTCTGCCGCCGTACTAAAAACAACCCCTGCCTTATCGGCGAGCCCGGAGTGGGTAAGACCGCCGTTGTCGAGGGGCTGGCAGAGCGCATTAGCGAGGGAGGCGTTCCCGACCTTTTGCGCGACAAAAAGATAATCTCCCTGGACCTTGGCGCAATGATAGCGGGCGCCAAATATCGCGGAGAATTTGAGGAACGCATGGGGCGCGTTCTCTCCCAATGCTCCAAAGACCCGAGCATCATAATATTTATTGATGAAATACACACCATAATCGGCGCAGGTGCTGCGGAGGGCGCGGTTGATGCCGCCAATATGATAAAGCCTGCGCTGGCGCGCGGCGAGCTTCAGGTCATAGGCGCGACCACGCTTGAGGAATACCGCCGACACATCGAAAAGGATGCCGCGCTGGAGCGCCGATTTGCCCCCGTTACAGTCGGCGAGCCAACGCAAAAGCAAGCCGCCGCCATACTGCGCGGTCTTAAGCCCAAATACGAGGCGCACCACAAGCTCATTATCTCGGACGAGGCGATAGAAGCCGCCGTTAAGCTCTCCGTGCGCTACATCACGGACCACTATCTGCCCGACAAGGCTATCGACC
>JAFQLG010000011.1 GCA_017414605.1 Clostridia bacterium | reverse complement strand
GCCTCGTTGAGAAGGTTGGCAAGGTCTGCGCCGGTAAAGCCAACGGTCATCTTTGCAACCTCGCGGAAATCAACCTCCGCTTCCAGAGGTTTATTGCGGGAGTGAACCTTGAGTATTTCTATTCTGCCGTTTATATCGGGATAATTTACCGTTATCTGTCTGTCGAAACGACCGGGACGCAGGAGCGCTGGGTCAAGAATGTCGGGGCGGTTGGTTGCCGCGATAACGATAATGCCGTCATGTGATCCAAAGCCGTCCATCTCAACGAGAAGCTGGTTAAGCGTCTGCTCACGCTCGTCGTGTCCGCCGCCGAGACCTGCGCCTCTGTGGCGTCCAACGGCGTCTATCTCGTCAATGAACACGATGGAGGCGGGAGACTTGCGAGCTGTGTCAAAAAGATCACGCACGCGGGATGCACCCACACCAACGTACATTTCTACGAAATCCGAGCCCGAGATTGAGAAGAAGGGAACGCCTGCTTCACCCGCAACTGCCTTTGCAAGCAACGTTTTACCCGTTCCGGGAGGGCCCATAAGAAGAACACCGTGCGGTATTTTTGCGCCAAGTTTTGCAAATTTCTGGGGAGCCTTAAGGAATTCAACGACCTCCTCGAGCTCCTGCTTTTCCTCATCTGCACCTGCAACGTCGCGGAAGGTGACCTTGTTCTTGTCGTCAGAGCCTGCAACCTTTGCGCGAGCCTTGCTGAAATTGGCCATCTTGCCCATTCCGCCGCCACCTGCGCCATTGCTCATTTGCTTTGACATGAAAACGTACAGAACTATCATTCCTATAACGACTAAGATTATCGGGATAAAGGATAACCAAGCTGAATACTGTGAGGGAGCAACGTACTCGCCCTTAAGCGTACCCTGTGCCATCTGCTCCTCTATATCGTCGCCGAGGTCGGCATGGAAAATAGAGATGCTTGCCAGGCGGTATTCCGCAAAGACTCTGCCCGTTTTGGCATCTGTCGTGCCCCACTTTTTAGCGGAATCGGAGTCTTTTTTGAACTCCATAGTCAATACGTTATCTTTATCTATTTCGAAATCTATGACCTCGCCGCCCTTAAAGGCTTTGACAACGTCGTTGTAGCGCATAGATTCGCTCTGCTGTGAAAACAGCATAGCGCAGATAAGCACAACGCCAACGATCAAGACGAGATAGAATAATATATGTTTGCCATTTTTATTTTTCTTCATCAGGTCCTCCAAATTCAGTGCTACTGTTGGTGCACCCTGTGCACCGGGGATAATTATAAATGTTCTATGTTAAGACAGTGTGAGCAAAAAGTCAGTTTTATGTGATTTTTACATATACACTTCAGGCTTCAAAACGCCAACATAGGGAATGTTGCGGAATTTTTCGTCATAGTCAAGACCGTAACCGATAACGAATTCATCGGGTATGGTAACTCCGCAATAGTCGGGAATGAATTCAACCTCTCTGCGAGAGGGCTTGTCGAGCAAAGTACAGGTTTTAACGCTGCCTGCATTTCTGTTTCTGAGCAGCTGAGTTAGGCGCGCAAGAGTGCGTCCGCTGTCAACTATATCCTCTATTACGATTATGTTATAGTTTTCAAGATGCTCTCTCATAAGGTCGAGATGTATTTTGATCTCTCCCGAGTTCTTTGTGCCCGCGCCGTATGACGATACCTTCATGAACTCTATTTCCAATGGCAACTCGATCTTACGAACGAGGTCTGCCGCAAACAGCATAGAGCCCTTGAGTATAACTATACATATTATGGGCTTGTCGGCATTCTTGTAGTCTTCCGTTATCTTTTTTCCAAGGTTTTCGATAACGCTCTTAAGCTCTTCCTCTGAAATAAGTACTTTCTCAACAAATTGGTTCATGGTAGGGTCATCTCCGTTTTTGAAATATTGATATTTTTAAGCGAGTTTTGCCGCTTTGCTTTTTTACTGTGTCGGATATCGCGCATAGCGGCACGAAAATTATGTCTTGATCACGATATATTATTGGCAAAAGAGCGCGGCAAGATACGTCAGTCTTTTTATCGCACATCAGCTTTTTGATTTTTTTGTGCATTCCGCCGTTAAGAATAACGTCGCCTGCCTGTCTGTTTCTTGCTCTGACGCGATCCAGGCCATCAAGATATAGCTCGACGTGATCGATAAGCTCATAATCCTCGGGCGCTCGGCATTCCTGCCCGGCAAGCTCTAACGATACGATAAACGGCGTGCCGCAGATTTCAGTAAAGCCCAAGGTCAGCTCAATGTCATAGCTTTTGCCCTGTGTGCTTTCTTCCGCGCGTTCGTCGGGTTCAAAAACGAGGTGTCCGCTCTTTATGGCGGCACGAATTTTGCCCGGGAGCGATACGGCAGCTCCGTCCTTTTGCGACTTTACTATGTCAAGGACACTTTCTATATGCACACCCTCAAGCGAGCCTTGGCAGGTTTTTTTGTAAGCGATCGAGATCACTCTGCTTGAAATGGCCTCGTCTGTGGAACATAGCGCTGAAATCGGAATGCTATCGCCACTCTCGTCTATCAATTGCTCCGCCGCTGCGCCAATAAAGTCACAGTCGCGGCGCAAGCTTTCGGAAAGCCGCAGAGAAGCCCTTTGCGGTGTTCCAAACAAGGAAACAAGCTCGGGGATCACGTTGTGGCGAATGCGGTTGCGCGTGCAGTCGTCTTCAAGATTGGTGCTATCGGTAACGTAGTCTATTCCGCGGGACTTGCAATAATCCAGCACCTGCGCCTTTGTGGCATCAAGTATAGGACGAACTATTAGGCCTTCCGCCTCAATAAAGGAACGGGAGCGCGGTATTCCGCAAAGTCCCTCCGCACCACAGCCTCTGCACAGGTTGAAGATCTGCGTTTCCAGGTTGTCGTCCGCATTGTGAGCCGTTGCTAAAATTTTTATTCCGTTTTCACGCATAACGCGAGCAAAAAACGAGTATCTTTGCAGGCGCGCCTCTGTTTCAAGGCTCCGACCCGACTTTTTCGCAAGCGCGGGAACGTTGACGTCAAGCACGAAAAGGGAAACGTTAAGCCTTGCGCAAAGCGCTCTGCAAAAGTCCTCGTCGCGCCGAGCCTCGTTGCCGTAATCTTCCGTGCGTATATTGTGATTTACGTGTGCCGCAAATATTCTGCACCCCGCAGACTTTGCATAGTCGCAAAGCAGATGCAAAAGACAAGCGGAGTCTGCGCCGCCCGACAGGGCAACGAGAACGGGTGCCGCTGCATCAATATCTGCAAGTGCGTGCGGGGACGTAAAAAAGTTTGCTTTTTTTGACATTTTTTCTCTGTAATGCTTACTGCGGTAGCTTGCTTTCGTCCACTATATCGCGGAAACGGGTATACCGACCCGTCCAGCCCACCTTCACCGTGTTGGTTGCGCCGTGACGGTTCTTTGCCACGATTATCTCGGCAACGTTTTGCTCGGTATCGGAGGGAACGGGCTCGCCACCTTGATTCTGCTGATACACCTCGTCACGATAGAGGAAGATGATAACGTCGGCATCCTGCTCGATAGAGCCCGATTCGCGAAGGTCGCTGGGCATAGGACGCTTGTTGGCTCTACCCTCGGTGGTACGCGAGAGCTGCGAGCAGCAGATAACGGGAACGTTGAGCTCCTTTGCCATTATCTTGAGCGCTCTGGACATTTCGCTGACCTCTTGGGTGCGGTTTTCTATTCTCTTGTCGGACTGCATAAGCTGCAGATAGTCTATGATAACAAGGCCTAAGTTGTTGACGCGGCGCAGCTTTGCCTTCATTGCCGAAACGGTTATGCCGGGGGTGTCGTCAATAAGGATGTCGCAACCCGCGAGTGCCGATGAAGCCTGCGCTATATGGTCCCATTGCTCAGGCTTGAGCTCGCCCGTACGTAGAGCATAGCTGTCAACCAGAGCCTCGCTGGAGATAACTCTGTTTACCAGCTGCTCTGCCGACATCTCAAGAGAGAATATGGCAACTGCCTTTTTGGTAGCCTTTGCAACGTTGGTTCCTATATTAAGACAGAATGAGGTCTTACCCATACCGGGGCGCGCACCAACGATAACGAGGTCGCTGTTACCCATTCCCGCCAGCACGTTGTCAAGGGAAGAGAAACCTGTTGCCGTGCCCTGCGTGGATGCGGGATCGGTCACAAGCTGATTGAGGTGAGCATAAACGTCCGTTATGACCTCGCGGATATGGCGGAAGCTTCTGGACTCCTTACCCTGCGCGATGGCATAGAGCTTGTTTTGCGCGGTTTCAAGAATTCCCGAAACCTCGTCCTGCTCCGAATAAGCCATATCGGAAACCTCGTCACTCATTTTGATAAGCTGACGAAGCACGCTCTTGTCCTTAACTATCTTTGCGTAGTCGCGAACGTTGAGTGCATTGGGGACGGTTTGCGCGATGACCTTTATGTAGTCCTCGCCGCCCGACTTTGAATAAATACCCTTTTTAACGAGCTCGTCTATGAGCGTAACGATATCTATCTGGTTGTTGGTCATAAACAGACCGTGCATAGCCAGATATATCTGCTTGTGCTCCTCAAGATAAAAGTCCTCGGACGATATAGTATCCGCAACTTGCGTTATGGACGTGGGGTCTATCAATATAGAGCCGAGCAGGGACTGCTCCGCTATTGCCGAAAAGGGCAATTTTCTGATGATATCTTCTGCCATGTTAATCTCCATTTCAAAAACTTTTTTGATGAATTATGCACACGTAGCGCGTATGGCTTTGACAAACTTCACGCGTGCAATTCATGCGTGAAAATCATTAGCTCCAATTTGATTGGGCTTGATTTCACGTTATCCTTCCGTTACCAAGACCTTGAGCTTGCCGCTTATCTCGGGATATACTTTTACGTCTATTTCAAAGGTTCCGTAAGTTTTGATATTGTCCTTGAGAACGAGCTTTCTCTTGTCTATTTCTATCTTGTGCTGCTCCTTGAGCTTTTCTGCGATATCCTTTGCGGTGACAGAGCCGTAAAGACGTCCGTCCGTTCCCGACGATGCCGTTACCTTGACGGTTAGAGTGGATATCTTATCGGCAAGTGCTCTCGCCGCCTTTTTCTCCTCGGAAAGTTTATATTGCTTTGCCTCTTCCTTGCTCTTTGCCTCAGACATTGCCTTGTTATCGGCAACAACTGCCAGCTTTTTGGGGAAAAGGAAGTTTCTCGCGTATCCGTCCGATACTTCAACTATCTGATCCTTTTTGCCTTGTCCTTTTACGTCTTGCAAAAGTAATACTTTCATTTTGGCCTCCAATTTTAGTTTTGCTGATATTAATTGTGGTGGTCGTATTCAAAATAATCGTCTATCGCGTCCTTGAGCATTTCGCACGCGCGCGTAAGACTGGCGTGCTTTATCTGAGCGCCCGCGATATCAAAGTGACCGCCGCCCTTGAGGCGCTCAAGAATTAGCTGTACGTTAACGGCTCCCTTGGAGCGGCCCGATATAACAACGTCGCTATCTATCTTGACGAGCGCGAAGGATGCCTTAACGCCCTTTACCTTAAGAAGATTATCCGCAACCTTTGCGGCAATTACTCTGTCCTCACTTGAGGCGGGACGGTCAAGCGTCATCCAGGTTATAGCAACGTCGCCTCTGTATATGCGAGCCTTGGACTCGAATTCGCCCGTGAGCAAAAGCTCGTCAAGGCTTTCATTAAAGAATTCGCGAACAACGCCCGTATGTGCGCCGCGCGAGTAGAGATAACGCGTTATCTCAAAGGTCTGCGCACCCGCATTTCTGGTGAAGTTTTGGGTGTCAAGCATAATGCCTGCGAGCAGAACCTCGGCTTCTTCCTTGTGCAGCATTTCGCCGAACTTGCTGTAATAGAGTATCTCGGCAACTATTTCCGATGCCGATGACTTGGTTGCCTCAACGTACTGTAAGAACGCATTAAAGGGCAGAGCTTCTGCAAGCCTGTGGTGGTCGACCACTGCGACATCTCGCACCATATGAACGAGCTCAGGAGCCTCGTATATTCTGGGATTGTTAACGTCACAAATAATGAGCAGAGTGTCGGGGTTGACGAGGTCCTTAGCAACCTCGCGACCTATAAATACGTCGCGGTAGTCGCCCATGGGTTCAAGCTGCTCATAGCACACGGTAAACGCATCCGCGTTTTTATCCGCAACAACGTTCACCTTTCCCGCGCGGCCTGCGCTCTGCTTTACCGACATGGCAAAACGTGCCATACCAACGCAGGAGCCAACAGAGTCGAAGTCGGGATTGGAATGCCCCATGATCAAAACGTTGGATGCAGACGCTATCTTGGATTCAAGCAGCTCACCGGTTACGCGGGATACGATGGTGGTGTTGTTTTCAATGGTTTTGTGTGTTCCGCCAAAGAATACGTAACCCGTTTCGTCCTCGCGCCTTATCGCCACCTGGTTTCCTCCGCGCTGTATTGCCATATTGAGCGCGTGGTGTGCGGCGTTGTCCTTTGCGGCGAGAGAAGCTCCAACTGCCGAAATTCCCATGGACACGGTTATCGGGAAGGAGTTGTCGCCTATTTTGAGGGACATTATCTTTTTCTGTATCTCAAAGTCATTCTTCATCTGTTCAATGAGATTGCTCTTTGAGAATACGGCGATATATTTGTCGCGCGAGTATTCGCGGATAAGGCCGTTCATGCCAACGATCCAATCCCTGAGGATGTTTTCTGCCTCTGCGGATGCCGAGCGGTGATCTGCTCGCACGTATTGAGAGAGCTCCTGGAGATTATCCAGCTGAATGTATGCAACAACGGGATCCTCAGCTTCATATTTTTCATAAAGCGAGAGATATGCTTCAACGTCGCGGAAGACTATGAAGTAATAGTTTTCGCCCTGCGTTTTGAACACGTAAGACGTTGCCTCATAGCGCCGTCCGTCTGCCAGAGGAGTAATAGCGCTGTCCTGAAGCTCGGTGTTTTCGGGGTGATCGTAAACGGTATCGGAAACGTAAGCGCCGCGATTTTTAGCGAATGCCATTACGGTTTTTGCGGAAACGGAGCAGATCTCCGAGAGATCGATGCCGCTTACCGCGCGCTTTATTCCGAGAATGTCCTGAAGAGCGCCGTTTATTATTCTTACCTTGCCCTGAGAGTCGATAACCGCATAGGGCAGGTCTATTATGTATCTGAATATGTCGTATATTTCGGTTTCAAGCAGCTTTTCGTTAAGACGCGCTTTTTTAACTCTCTGCGAGTTGGTTATGTAAATAAGGCAGATGATTCCCGCGGAGCAAACGTAAAAGGGAAGCAAGAGTATGGATATCAGCGATATGACCGCGGCGTTATCCTCGGTTTTGAATGCCATATTTATTACAAGGCAGAGTATTGCCAATACTATTGCTTCCAGCGTGCAGAATATCAGTGGCGCGCCCAGTTCAACTGAAAAGCGCGCGGAGCGTCTTGCCTGATTGGAATTTCGGTATTGAGTATTCTTGTTCGGTTTTCTCATATGCCGTCCCCTTTGATGTATTTTGTTTTGCCACGGGTACAAAGAATGGTTGAGCGTGTGGAGCGCTCACCGCCGCCTTTGGCGACAGACGTTAAAGGCAAAACTTTCCACAATAAATCATTATATGATTATAACATATTAAAGTGATTTTGTAAACAGAAATCAGTATGTTTTTTGAAAATATTTTCAAATTGACTTCATTTAATATAAAAAATCATGCAAATTTCAGGTTTTTTTGAGAAATTTATGAAAAACTATTGCAATAATGAAAAAAGTGTGGTATAATTCCCGTAGAATCGATAGTGTAAGCTTGAGTGGGTGTCAAAATCCACTCTTAAATTTTGTAAGGGGGAATTTTGATCCATGAAGAACAATTCCGCAAAAAACGTGGCTTCCTTTGTGCGCGAGCTGGTAGCTCCTATTGCAAACGAGATGGGATATTATATTTGGGACGTTGAGTTTTGTAAGGAAGGTGCCGACAGATATCTCAGAATAACGCTTGATAATGAAGAGGGCATAAATATAGAGGATTGCGAAAAGTTCCACCGCGCTATCGACCCCGTGCTTGACGAGGCGGACCCGATAGCCGAGGCATATATACTTGAGGTGTCTTCCCCCGGCATTGAGCGCGAGCTCAAATATCCCGAGCACATAGACGCTTGCGAGGGTTGGGACGTTGAGGTCAAGCTCTATGCTCCCAAGAACGGAACAAAGATGTTCCGCGGAGTGCTGCTCGGATACGACGAGGATGGCAACGTTTGCATTGAGGCAAGCGGCGAAAAAAAGGTCTTTGCTCCCGCCGAGATCGCAAAGATCGCAACCTATTTTGACTTCGGCAAATAATTTTGGTAAGCAATAACACAAACATATATTCGAAAGGATTTTAGATCAAAATGAACACAGAGTTTTTTACAGCGCTTGAGCTTCTTGAAAGAGAAAAGGGTATTCCTCAGAGCTACATGATGGAAAAGATCGAGGCAGCTCTCGTATCCGCATTCAAAAAGGAATACGGCAGCAATACCAACGTAAGAGTGCATATCGACCCTGCGAAAAAGGACGTAAGAGTATATCAGCAGAAGGAGGTCGTTGAGGTCGTTGAGGATCCCGCGATCCAGATATCTCTTGAGGATGCAAAGGCTATTAGCAAGAGAAATACGCTTGGCAAGATAGTTGAGTTTGAGGTAAAGACCAAGAACTTCCGCCGTCTTTCCGCGGGCGCTGCAAAGTCGGTCATCATTCAGGGCATCCGCGAGGGCGAGCACAAGGCAATGCAGGAGGCTTACGAGTCCAAGCGCGAGGAGATAATCACCGCAACCGTACTTAAGGTGGATTACGAAACGGGCAACGTGCTTCTTGACACGGGAACGGGTAGAGCCGTTCTTCCCAAGGCGGAGCAGATCCCCGGCGAGTATTTTGAGGTTGGTGACGTTATTCGCGTGTTCATTCAGGAAGTGAATAAGGAGATGCGCGGACCTCTGGTAACTCTGTCCAGAGTACATCCCGGATTTGTTCGCCGCATGTTTGAAATGGAGATCCCCGAGATCACGGACGGCATCGTAGTTATCAAGGGAGTTTCGCGTGAGGCAGGCTCCAGAACAAAGATATCCGTATATTCCAGAGATGAAAGCGTTGACCCTGTTGGTGCCTGCATCGGTTCTCGAGGAATGAGAATAGACGGTATTATCGACGAGCTTTGCGGCGAGAAGATAGATATCGTAAGATACAGCGAGATACCCGAGGAGTATGTAACTGCAGCGCTTTCTCCCGCAACCGTGCTTGATTGCGAAATGGACGGCGACAGATTCTGCCGCGTAACCGTTGCTCCCGAGCAGCTCTCTTTGGCTATCGGTGCAAAGGGACAGAACGTTCGCCTTGCCGCAAAGCTTACGGGCATTAAGATAGACATCAATGCCGAGGGACTCCAGAAGGCCCCCAGAAACGTAGATTGACAGATAGCGCTTTGGCGTTATACGGAGAAATGTTATGAAGAATAACGTTCAGAAGGTAAAAAAGATACCCGAGCGCCAGTGCCTTGGCTGCAATGAGCACAAGCCAAAGCCCGAGCTTATCCGCATCGTCAGATGTCCTGACGGCGAGATAGTTCTGGATGCGCGCGGAAAGGTGTCGGGAAGAGGGGCGTATATTTGTCCCCAAAAAACTTGTTTTGCAAGGGCGAGAAAAAGTCACCGCATAGAAAATATGTTGAATTGCAGTATTCCCGATGACATATATGATGCTATGGAGGCTCGTATAGGTGAGCTTTCGGAGGGCAAAAATGATTGACGTAAAAGGAATTCTCGGCATAGTCGGTCTTTGTCGCGGCGCGGGGCGCGCGGTGATAGGAGTGCCTATGATATGCGAGGCGATGCAAAAGAATTCCGCAAAGGTAAGCGCCAAAGGGGAGCAAATGATCGTTGTGGAAGCACAGGACAGCTCCGACAATACGCACAAAAAAATAAGCGACAAGTGCGCATATTATAAAGTAAGGCACGTGCGCATAAACTGCTCGTGTGAGGAGCTTGCACACGCCGTTGGAAAAAGCGGCGCTGTTGCGGCGGTAGCGGTAAACGACGCGAGCTTTTGTAAGGCGCTTTCAAAAAAGCTTTCTTGATTTGGCTGTAAAAATCAAGGCAAACAACATCGTTAAAAACCGGAAAGGTATGGGTATAATTTATGGCAGTAAAACCTCAGTACAAGGCTAATCAACTTGCAAAGGACCTTAACATCAAGAGCAAAGAGATAGTTGACGTTATGGCGAAAAAGGGAATTGAGCTTAAGGCTCAGAAAGCCCTGGAACCGCACGAATTCAACGTCCTTTTTGATGCGATAACGGCGGAATATCAGGTAGAGGAGATATACGATTATATTGACGGTATAACGTACATTCCTTCAAAGCTTGAAAAGAAGCCTGAGGCAGAGCCCAAGCAGGTTGAGGCAAAGGAAAATGAGGAAATAAAGGAAGAGAAAAAGGCAGCTCCCGAAAGGGAGACTGTTAATGTTGCCGCACCTAAGAGCGAGGAGAAGGAGCCCGTCGCTGCCAAGACACAAGCTCCCGCACCCGACAAAAAGCCTGCGGCTTCCGCACCTACAGTAAAGACGCAGCCCAAGGTGGACAGAGCAGAGGCTCTTGCTCGCGCAGCGGCTATTGAAAGAGCGGCGCAGGAAAAGGCAAGACAGAGAGGCGCGCAGGAACCCGCAAGACAAAGACAGGATGCTCCCCAGATGCAGAGGAGAGGAGATGCTCCCGCTGCGCAGCAGCCTCGCCGCGATTTTGCTCCGAGAGCAGATCAAAGGCAGCAGCAGGGCGCGCAGAATGATAGATTTTCGCGCATGGGAACGCCCGATTTTGCAAGACAGGCGGCTCCTCAGAAGCGCGATGACAGAAGACAGCCCCAGAAGCCCCAGTTCAACAACAGAGGCGGAATGGGCATGGATAAGGACGACTACGTTCAGTCCGCCCCCAGAGAAAAGTTCCAGCCTCAGATAATCACCCGCGCGCAAACGCCCAAGGGTGGTGACGGAACCAATAAGAAGGGCGCGGCTAAAACGGTTGATATCCGTTCTTCCAACGTAGACCTTTCCAAATATGATGAGAAGTTGGATAATTTCGTTGCGGAAAACGAGAGAGATCTCCGCTCGGGCAACAACCAGAAGCTCAAGAAGCAACAGAACCAGACAAGACAGGAAAACACTTTTGCCAAGGGCAAGAACGGCAAAAAAGGCGGAAAGACCGCCGACAAGGCTCCCGTTACAATTATCAAGGGTCCCATAAAGGTTCAGATCCCCGAGGAGATCGTACTCAGCGACCTCGCGGCTATGCTTAAGGTGACCGTTGGTGAGGTCATCAAGAAGCTTATGCTTATGGGAGTTATGGCGACCGCAAACCAGACCGTTGATTTTGACACCGCGGCTCTCGTTGCGGTAGAGCTCGGAGCCGAGCCCGAAAAGGCAGTTGTTGTCACCATTGAGGAAAAGCTGTTTGACGAAACCGAGGACACCGAGGAGCAGCTCGTAACCCGCGCACCCGTAGTTTGCGTTATGGGTCACGTTGACCACGGTAAGACCTCCTTGCTTGATGCTATCAGAAACACTCACGTTACCACCGGCGAGGCTGGAGGAATCACCCAGCATATCGGCGCATACAGAGTTAAGATAAACGGACAGGATATCACATTCCTGGACACCCCCGGTCACGAGGCATTTACGGCAATGCGAGCTCGCGGAGCGCAGGCTACCGATATCGCCATCCTCGTCGTTGCGGCGGATGACGGAATCATGCCCCAGACCGTTGAGGCTATAAATCACGCCAAGGCGGCAGGCATTGAGATAATAGTTGCTATAAACAAGATGGATAAGCCCACCGCGAACCCCGAGGCTATCAAGCAGGAGCTTACGAAGTACGATCTCGTTCCCGAGGAATGGGGCGGCGACGTCATTTGCGTTCCTGTTTCGGCTCTTACCCACATGGGTATCGACGATCTTCTTGAGAACGTATTGCTCGTTGCAGAGGTCAAGGAGCTCAAGGCTAACCCCGACCGTCGCGCAAAGGGTATCGTTATCGAGGCTAAGCTTGACAAGGGCCGCGGCCCCGTTGCAACGGTGCTTGTTCAGAACGGTACGTTGCATAACGGCGATATAGTTATCGCAGGAACTGCGGTTGGTCGAGTAAGAGCTATGACTGACCATAACGGAAAGCAGCAAAAGGTTGCAGGTCCCTCTGTTCCTGTTGAGATCATAGGTCTTGCCGAGGTTCCTACTGCGGGTGATGAATTTGCGGCAGTTGAGGATGAGAGAATGGCAAGAACTCTTGCCGATCAGAGAAAGGCCAAGGCAAAGGAAGAATACTTCAAGGCAAATGCGAGAGCAAATCTTAACGATCTGTTTGCACAGATCAGTGAGGGCATCAAGGATCTCAACATCATAGTTAAGGCTGACGTTGTGGGCTCTGCCGAGGCTGTCAAGGCTTCGTTGCTCAAGCTGACCAACGAAGAGGTCAGAGTTAACGTTATTCATAGCGCAGTTGGTGGAATCACCGAGGGTGACGTTACGTTTGCGGCGGCATCTAACGCCATTATCGTAGGATTTAATGTTCGCCCCGATAAGATCGCTATCGACTCTGCCGAAAGACAGGGCGTTGATATGAGAATGTATCGCGTCATCTATCAGTGTATAGAGGAGATAGAGGCGGCGATGAAGGGTATGCTCGCTCCCAAGTTCCGCGAGAATCTGCTCGGACATGCTGAGGTTCGCCAGACCATTCATGTTCCCGGAGTCGGAACTATTGCAGGTTCTTATATACTTGACGGTAAGATCGCAAGAAATGCGCAGATACGCGTTGTGCGTGACGGTATCGTTATATTCGAGGATAAGATATCTTCGCTTAAGAGATTCAAGGATGATGCCAAGGAAGTGGCTCAGGGCTACGAGTGCGGCGTGGGACTTGAAAAGTTCAACGATATCAAGGAGGGCGATATTCTCGAGGCTTTCGTAATGGAAGAAGTAGAGAGATAAGCCGACTATAAAGCTGACGGAGCGGCGCTATGCGCGCCGCCCGTACAAAGACGCGCGCATTATTGCCGATACCGCGCCTGTGTATTGGAGATGATTGAAAATGACATATGAAAAATCGTGTGGAGCCGTTGTTTTCAGAGATGAATTTGATGAGAACGGCAACTCACAAAAATACGTTCTTATGATAAGACATACCGCAAAGAGCCGCCATTCCTTTCCAAAGGGTCACGTTGAGCCGGGAGAAAGCGAAATAATGACAGCACAGCGCGAGGTCTTTGAGGAAACGGGAATACACATCAGGATAGTTGATAAATTCAGACAAAGCGTACATTACAGTCCAAAGCCATCGGTAAAAAAGACGGTGGTGTATTTTGTGGCGACTACCGATAAGGTTGACACCTTTCCGCGCGAAAATGAGATCGCTGCGGCAGAATGGATAAACGTTGAGGTTGCCGAAAAGCTGCTTGCGCATGCTAACGACAAAAAGGTGTTCGCTTCAGCGCTTGAATATATAAGCGAAAAGGTATCTCTTAAGGGGTGCTGACGTCAAAAGGCGCAGTCGGCGCATTGCGCCGAGGCGCCTTTTGATTTTATTATGAGAAAAAATGAGGATAAAATGAACAAAATAGTCTTATTTGATCTGGACGGAACGTTGCTTGATACACTTGGAGATCTTACCGAGGCTGTAAATTATGCCTTGAGATGTACAAATATGCCGCCGAGAACGCCTGCGGAAGTCAGATCGTTCGTTGGCAACGGCGCGAGAAAGCTTATTGAGCGTTCGCTCGGCGAAGGTGCTACCGAAGAACTGATAGATATATGTATCAAAGATTTCTCGGAGTTTTACAAAAGCAATTATGCGGTGAAGACCGAGGCATATGATGGAATGCTCGAATGCGTTGATAAATTGCTGGCGCGCGGTATCAGGTGCGGAGTTGTAACAAATAAGCTGCACGACATTTCGGTTGATCTGTGCGCAAAATTCTTCCCCGGGAGATTTGAGGAGGTCGTGGGTGATTTACCTGATATGCCGCGAAAGCCCGATCCTGCAAGGGTGCTGAAAATGATACAGAAGCTCGGCGGCGGAAGTGCTTTGTACGTTGGAGATTCCTGGGTGGACGTACAGACTGCCAAAAATGCAAAAATACCCTG
>JAFQLG010000010.1 GCA_017414605.1 Clostridia bacterium | reverse complement strand
GGCTGCCGTACGTCAAGCACGGCGTTGCACACCTCAAGCGCAAATTCGGGCTCTGTTCCCGTAAAGGACTCGGGAGAATACTCATAACGGTAATTAACACCCATCTCGCGGCTTATCTTATCAAAGAGCTTGGCTCCCTTGACTGCGATATCGATTATCTGCTTTTTATCCTTTTTGAAGACCTGCTCCCTTTGCGCCACAGACGTTGAATTATAGAGATGAACTATAGCGTTCTTGACTCCGTCCAGCGCTTCAAACGTCTTGCGGATTATGTGCTCTCTGGACTGAGTAAGCACCTGCACCGTTACGTCGTCGGGAATAAGATCCTGCTCGATCAACGTGCGCAAAAAGGTATATTCAGTCTCGCTCGCCGCAGGAAATCCTATCTCTATCTCCTTAAAGCCTATTTTGACGAGCAGCTTGAAAAACTCAAGCTTTTCCTCAAGGCTCATGGGAATTATAAGCGACTGATTTCCGTCGCGCAGGTCCACCGAGCACCATACCGGCGGCTTTTTTATATAGCTCTGCTCCGCCCATACAGGCTTTACGTTTGGAGCTGGATAAAACTGTCTTGTATACTTGTTTGAATTCATTTTTAATGTTTCCTCTGGGTTTATTTCATTACAGCGCCCTGATCCGCGCCGCTGACCAATCGCGCATAGCGTGCAAGCCAGCCCGATTTCACGTTGGGCTCGCGAGCCGTAAGCTTTTCACGTCTTGCGGCAAGCTCTACGTCACTTACCTGCACGTTCACTGCGGCATTGGGGATATCAATGGAAATAATATCGCCCTCTTGTATCAGAGCAATATTTCCGCCGTCCGCCGCCTCGGGAGAAACGTGGCCTATAGAGGCTCCGCGCGATGCGCCCGAAAAGCGTCCGTCCGTGATAAGAGCAACCGTTTTATCAAGCTTCATTCCCGCCAGAGCGGATGTGGGATTGAGCATTTCTCTCATTCCGGGGCCGCCCTTTGGTCCTTCATATCTGATAACGACTACGTCGCCGTCCACTATTTTACCCGCATAAATTGCCGCAATCGCCTCATCCTCGGAGTCAAAAACTCTTGCAGGTCCGCTATGCACCAGCATCTCGGAAGCAACGGCACTTCTCTTTACAACACAGCCCTTTTGTGCGATATTTCCCCAGAGTATCTGGATACCGCCCGTCTGGCTGTAAGGATCGTCAATGGGTCTTATTGCCTTTGTGGACTTTATGTATGCGCCCTTTACGTTTTCACCAACGGTCTTGCCCGTAACGGTGATGGCATCAACGTCTAAAAGTCCCTTTTTGATAAGCTCCGCCTGAACTGCGGGAATACCGCCCGCCGCATCGAGATCCTGCATATGAGTAGCTCCCGCGGGTGCGAGGTGACAAAGGTTGGGCACTCTTGCGCTCATCTCGTTAAAGAGGTTGAGATCCAAAGGCACACCCGCCTCGTTTGCAATAGCCAAGAGGTGCAGCACGCTGTTGGACGAGCATCCCAACGCCATATCGCAGGCAAGCGCGTTCTTTATAGATCTTTCGTTTATGATATCGCGAGCGCAGATATTCTTTTCTACCATTTCCATAATTGCCATGCCCGCTCTCTTTGCCAGCATTATTCTCTTGTTGCTGACCGCGGGTATCGTACCGTTGCCGGGGAGGGCTATACCCATAGATTCACAAAGGCAATTCATAGAATTTGCCGTATACATTCCCGCACAAGAGCCGCAACCGGGACAAGCACCCGTTTCGCACTCACAAAGCTTATCGGCATCAATTATGCCCGCCTTGTATGCGCCAACCGCCTCAAAGAGCTTGGAAAGGCTGACCTCCTCGCCGTCATACGTACCCGCAAGCATAGGGCCACCCGAGCAAACAACGGTTGGAACGTTCATTCTGACCGCCGCCATAACCATTCCGGGAACTATCTTATCGCAGTTTGGAACGAGAACAAGACCGTCCAGCTGGTGCGCCATGGTCATAGTTTCAACGCTGTCAGCAATAAGCTCGCGGCTGGCAAGCGAATATTTCATTCCGATATGTCCCATGGCAATTCCGTCACACACGCCGATAGAGGGGATCAGCACGGGGGTTCCGCCCGCCATTCTGACGCCTGCTTTGACTGCATCGGCAATCTTATCCAGATGCGCATGTCCGGGGACTATCTCACTATGCGCGCTGACAACACCGATAAGAGGACGCTCAAGCTCCTCTTTTGTATATCCCATCGCATAAAAAAGACTTCTGTTCGGCGCTCTTTCCGCGCCGCGCGTTACGTTATCACTTCTCATAGTATGACTCCTTTTGCTGCAGGGAGGGAAAACCATTTTTGCTAAATAGGTTTTTCCTCCCCGCACCCCACCCTTTTCAAAAAACTTCCAACAGGGGCTTAGGGGTAGATATTATTGATTTAAGCTCTGCTTAATTTCTTGCTTACCACCGCAACGATACGCACTATTGCCGGGGAAACCACAAGATTTATAAGGAATTCAACGACAAAATTGATTCCTGCAAGTCCGATGAAAATAAAGTATACGGCAGAGGCCGTTTCGGTTATTCCCAAAGCATTCTGTATTGCTCCCATATCGTTGAAGAAGAACAGGAGCATACCAAGCACGAATATTCCCGTGTTGATAATAGGTGCAGTTACAGATGCGAGAACCGTGCTAAGCACGATGTACTTACCCTTGAACGCCTTGTTCAAAAGCTTGTATACAAGGCCTGCGCCAAATCCCGCAAGACCCGCTTTGACCAGACATATAGCAATGGTAGCTATGCACTTCCAGATGCCGAAGTTGTTGAACAAAATGGCGGTAAATGCATCCATTCCCGTAAAGCCCATAACTATAGTCATAATTCCGAACATTATGCCAAGGAATGCGCCTTCTTTGGGTCCTAACAGAAAGGCTCCAATAACGATAGGTATTAAAACGAGCGACATTGGAAGTCCCGTTATACCCGTTAAGAACGAGCCAAACCACTGCAACACCACGATAAGTGCGGTAAGTAGCGCCAGCTGAACTATCTTCAACGTCTTCTGTTTGTTTGAAGTTTTCATGTTAAATTCTCCTTGACGGAATTTCACCGCCTGCTGTCGTCCCACGGCTCTTGCCGCTTGGGTACGGCGCGTAAAAATTTATAATAATCGCCAGTCGGCGTTATTACCAAAGTTAAAGTCAGCCTATCGTATTCTTATAGATACGCGCAAGGCCTTTGAGAGTTAGCGCAGGATCATAAATTATCTCGTGCGTACAGTTTGATATAACGGGCTTGCAGTTTGCTCCCGTGGCAAAGACCTTTGCCTCGCCCGCACCGCACCTGAGCTCTCGCTCAAAGCGCTCGATCAGTCCATCTATCATAGCTGCTTGACCGAGAATGGCTCCCGAGATAAGTGACTCCTTGGTGTTTCTTCCAATAGCCCTTGTCACCCCGGACAATTCAACGTTGGGCAAAAGGGCGGTCTTTTCATGCAGCATATCAAGCGACATTCCAACGCCCGCAAGTATCGCGCCTCCAACCACTTCTCTTTTTTTGTTTATGGCAAAAAGTGTTGTAGCCGCGCCCATATCAAGAATGATGGCGGGGCGCTCTTCCTTTTGTTCCTTTAGAATAGCAACAACCGCCGCGGCATTTGCAACGATATCTGCGCCAAGCTCTGCGGGGTCGTCAATTTTGATGGCAAAGCCTGTTTTTACACCGGGGCCCACCGTTATCGGCATTTTTCCCGTCAGATTAAGCACGACCTGCTTTATTACTTCGCTCAGGCAAGGAACAACGCTTGAGATTATAGCAGCGCTTATCTTAGTTGTATCAATTCCCGAAAAATTCAAAAGTCCCGATACGGTAACGGCATATTCATCTGCCGTTTTTCTCATATCGGAGTCTATGTCAAATCTTACCGAGGGTTGTGCCGCCACATCGGTAAATATTGCAAATGATATGTTTTTGTTTGCTATGTTGACCGCTAACAGCACCCCTTTGTCCTCCCTCTTTTGCGGAGAACGCGAGAGTCGGCTCGCCCGACTCCCGCAATTCCGCACTTGTAATAAATCTGTTATTTTTTGAGCCAGCTCATCATCTGGCGAAGCTCTGCGCCCGTTTTTTCAAGCTGATGCTCTGCTTCAACGCGGCGAGTTGCCAAGAACTTAGCCTTGCGTCCTGCGGAGAACTCCTGAACGAACTCAGATGCAAACGTGCCGTCCTGGATCTCGGCAAGCACCTTCTTCATCTCCTTGCGGGTATCGTCCGTAATAAGTCTTTTACCCGTTCTGTAGTCGCCGTACTCTGCAGTATTGGAAATGGAATATCT
>JAFQLG010000009.1 GCA_017414605.1 Clostridia bacterium | reverse complement strand
GGATGTTGTTATCCGTCCCGAGGATATCGACATCGTCCCTGTGGAAAAAGGTCAGCTGAAGGGCACGGTCACCTCCGTCACCTTCAAGGGCGTGCATTACGAAATAATCGTTGACATCAACGGATTCAAGTGGATGATACAGACCACCGATTTCGTGGGCGAGGGCGAGCATATCGGTCTTTACATAGAGCCCGACGCTATACATATCATGAACAAATCGGAATTCTCCAACATGTTCGGCGACTATTCATCCTTCTCGGACGAGCTTGACCAGCTCTCTGATCCCACCGAGCCCTGTGACGAGGAGGGCGAGGAATGAAACAACGAACCCTATTTCAAAAGTTAGCCGCAATGCCGCATATCGTGTGGATGATACTCTTCATCATCGCACCTATGCTGTTCGTGGTCTACTTTGCGTTTACAGATGCGGATGGAAACTTTTCCTTTGCCAACATAGCGGGGCTTTCGGAATATTCAAACGTATTCATACTCTCGATAGCCTTTGCGCTTATCGCAACGGTGATATGCCTCATCATAGGCTATCCCCTGGCCTACTTTATGGCAAAGTCCAGCCCCCGCGCACAAAAGATACTTCTTGTGCTGCTCATGCTGCCCATGTGGTGCAATCTGCTTATCAGAACTTACGCGCTCATGGCTTTGCTTGACAACGGCGGCCTGCTTAATTCCCTGCTCGAGAGCTGGGGACTCGACAAGCTCCGCATAGTCGGCTCAGATGCCGGCGTTATTTTGGGTATGGTCTATGACTTTTTGCCTTATATGGTGCTTCCCATCTTTACAGTTATGCAAAAGCTGGACAAGCGATATATTGAGGCGGCGGCGGACCTCGGCTGTAACACCTTACAAACCATGACCCGCGTTATTATGCCTCTCACCGTTTCGGGTGTAATCTCGGGCGTAACTATGGTATTCGTGCCCTCTATCAGCACCTTCTACATTTCTCAAAAGCTGGGAGCGGGCAAGATAGATCTTATCGGCGATACCATAGAGCGTCTTTTCCAGAATACCAGCACGTATAACGTTGGTGCGGCGGTATCTCTCGTTATGATGATACTCATACTCATCTCTGTTGCCATTATGAACAAGTTTTCTGATGACGAGGGAGGTATCATTATATGAAGAAATTTCTCTCGGGCGGATATATGTTCCTTATATTCGCAATACTTTATGCACCTATCGTGGTGCTTATCATCTTTTCATTTAACGGCGGCGGAACGCTCAGCGAATTCACAGGCTTCTCTTTCGTTTGGTACGAGGAATTGTTCCACGACGAGGAAGCTCTCACGTCGCTAAAAAACTCGCTCATACTTGCAGTTCTGTCAAGCTCTATAGCAACTGTTATAGCAACCTTTGCGGCGCTTGGTCTGCACCATATGAAGAACCGCGCGATAAAGGGCGCTGTAAAGTCGCTTACCAATATTCCTATGATGAACCCCGATATCGTAACGGGCGTTTCCATGATGCTGCTTTTCGTTGCAGTTGCAACCATTATAAAGGCAAACAACTTTATGGGATTTGGAACGATGCTCGTGGCTCACACCACCTTCAACCTGCCATACGTTCTGCTTTCGGTAATGCCCCGTTTCAATCAGCTGGACAAGTCCTTGTCCGAGGCGGCTCAGGACCTCGGTTGCACTCCCACGCGCGCATTCTTTACGGTTGAGCTTCCCGAAATAGTTCCCGGAATAATCTCGGGCCTTATGCTTGGATTTACCATGTCACTTGACGACTTCGTAATCAGCCATTTCGTAAGCTCGCCAACGTTCCAAACCCTGCCGCTTTACGTTTACAACCAAACGGTCCACAACGTAAAGTTCAGCATGTATGCGCTTTGTGCGCTCATCGTGGCAATAATACTTGCAATACTTCTGATAGTTAACTTCTCGGGCTCCGTGAGTGCCATCAGAAGTCGCAAAAAACGCGGCAAGGGGGTGGCTTAAGTGAAGCTTAAAAGAATTATCTTCCTTATCCTCGCCATAGCCATAGCGGTTGTTGCCTGTGCCACTCTTGCATCCTGCAACTCCGATAGCAGCGGCGACGTAAAGCAGTTGTACGTCTATAACTGGGGCGAATATATGTCGGACGGAAGCGAGGGCTCTTTTGATTCCAACGCGGCATTTGAGGATTGGTACTATGAAACCTACGGCGAGCGCGTTGAGGTCATCTATTCCACCTACTCCTCAAACGAGGATATGTATGCCAAGCTTTCGGGCGGCGCGGTCAATTATGACGTTATCGTCCCCTCGGATTACATGATAGAGCGTCTTATCAAGGAGGACGCGCTGCTTCCCTTGAACTACGACAATATTCCCAACGTCAAAAACATCATTCCCGAGTTTTACGGTCCCGATGCAAAATACGACTATTATGACCGCGGCAACGTGTATTCGGTTCCCTACTTCTACGGAATGATAGGAATCATATATAATACCGGAATGGTTGACGAGGCTGATATCGGAAGCTGGGACCTTATGTTGAATCCTAAGTATGAGGGCAATATTCTCCAATTCAACAACTCGCGCGATGCCTTTGGCACTGCGCAGTATTATCTCGGAATAGACGTTAACACCGATGATGAGAGCGAGTGGCGCAGAGCGCTTGAAATGCTCAAGAGCCAAAAGGACATCGTTCAGGGATACGTTATGGACGAGATCTTCAACAAGATGGAAAACGGCTCGGCAGGCATAGCCGCTTACTATGCGGGCGATTTTCTCGCCATGTATGAAAACAACCCCGATCTCGACTTCTTCTATCCGAAGGAAGGAACCAACCTTTACGTTGATGCGATGTGTATTCCCAAAAACAGCAAAAACAAAACGCTCGCCGAAAGATACATCAACTTTATGCTTTCCGAGGAGCCCGCTGTTGCCAATGCGGAATATACCTATTATGCATCTCCCAACAGCCTTGTTATTAATAACGAGGAATATAAGGAGTATATGGCAGAGATCAAGGAGGACGCATACGAAAAGATGTATACGCTCGATTGCGTTGATGCCACTTATTACAAAAATCTTACTCCCGAGAAGCTTGCGCTTATCAACGATCTCTGGGAGGAATTAAAATCCGATATTGAGGTAAGTCCCACCATCTATATCATGTGCGCAGTCATAATCGGCGCGCTGGTATCAATAGGACTTTTCCTGGGTATCAGAAAAAAGGTTCGCAATAACTATTAAAATAAAAAAAGCGGTGAAGAAATTCACCGCTTTTGATTTATTTATTCTTGAAGTACTCTTTGATCTGTGCCTCCTTGGCGTTGCAGCTACCCTGCACCATTTTCGCGGAGCCGCCGCCGCGGCCACCGAGAGAGGAATTGATGTCCGAAAGAAGAGCCTTTAAGTCCACGCTGTCACTTGCCATAATGTATTTATATCCATCGGAATCATTTCCGCAAAAGAGCGCGCATATTGCGCCCGTTTTCCTGACCGCCTCATTAACAAAATTGCGCGCGGCAAGCATATCGTCGCTATTCTCAAAAAGGCATATTGAAGCACTCGTATACTCAAGAGATGCAAGCTTGTATGCCATTATCTCGCGCTTGAGCACCGAAATTTCACCCTTGAGCCTGCCACATTCCTCTAAAACCCGTTCCACGCCATCGCCTATCTCAAGCTGCTTTGCCGAGATAGCCATGGAAACGCGGCGCATCTCTGCATATCGCAAATTGTAATCGTCCAAGGCATCAAGCCCGCATTGAATGTGTATGCGCACGCCACCCTTGTAGCGAATGTAGTCAAGTATCTTGATAAGTCCGACCTCACCGGTATTGTAGACGTGCGGCGCACAGCAGGCGCACCTGTCCACGTCCTCTATCTCCACGATGCGAACGCCTTCTGTCAAATCGAGCTTACTTCTGTAATCCATTTTGCTAAGCTCGCAAGGCTCGGGATAGCGAGCGGTGATCTTTCGGCAGGCGAAAACGACGTCGTTTGCCAATCGCTCGATCCTTCTTACGTCCGCTTCACAAAGCTCTCCGTCAAAATCCGCAGTCACGTCGTCCGCGCCCAGATGAAAGCCTACGTTGTTATAGCCAAACTCCTTGTATATCAAGCCCGAAATTATATGCTCGCCTGTATGGTTCTGCATTTTGCGCAGACGCGGCTCCCAATCCACGTTTCCGCATACTCTCTCACCCTTTGCAAATCGTATAGCGGTTTTATGAATGATAACGCCATCCTTCTCGTCAGCGCTCAGGACAGCCGCTCCGCCAATCGTACCCGTGTCGCAAGCCTGACCGCCCTCGTTTGGAAAAAATGCAGTTTTGTCAAGTATCGTGTCAAAGCAACCGTCCTCTCGCTCTGTGCATTCAAGCACCGCGGCATCAAACTCCAAAAGCTTTGAATCCGCATCAAATAATCTCTGTGTTTTTATCATTTTCAGCTCCAAACACCCGTATTTGCTTTATTATAGCATTTTTTCGCAGCTTTTGCAATACGTGAAAAAAGAAAAAGCCTCTCCTTTTGGGAAAGGCTTATCTTATTATTGATTATTCTTCAACTGTCTCGGGAGCGTCAACTACTTCGCACTCACACTCGCACTCCTCAAAGCCGCACTCGCATTCCTCAGCCTCAGCGGTCTTTTTGCAGGGGAGCTTGCTCTTGATGTTGGCAACAACAGCGCTAACCTTTTCTCTAACGCATTCCTTCTTGGAAAGGAAATAGATGCCAACGGCGATGCCTGCTGCAACGAGCGCGATGCCTGCGCATACGCAAACGATGATGATAGTCTTTTTGCGAGCCTCTCTCTCAGCCGCTTCCTGCGCGAGCTGCTTTGCAAAAACTACGCTCTTGATCTTGTCGGAAACGTTTCCGTAAATTGTACAGATCTTCATTTTGTGTTCCTCCTGTTTATTGTATGGATTTTTTAACCTTTATGAATGCGTATCGGCAATCGTATTCACCAAAATCGGTCATGAGCTTGCTAAGAACCCTTATCGATCGGACCGCCAATACTTCATACTTAATTATACTATATTGTAGCTCAAATTTCAATAGGAAAAATCCTCTTTTTTAATATTTTTCAGAAATTAATTGAAAAGTTCTGCCACATATGATATAATTTAGGTATAAATAAGGAAAGGGGGAATAGCGGTTTTGCCTATATCCGAATGCATTATCAAGCAAAAATGCGAGGGACGAGCGCTCATTAAAAGGCTTGTTGTGATATCAGGATACCTCGTTTTGTCCGTACTGCTCTTTTTCGTTATTATCGCGCTGTCGCCGCCATTGCTTTATCTTCCTTTTTTTCTGATCGCCGCGGCACTTGTGTCAATAGTCGTCTTCGTAACGTGGAAGTTTATGTCCGTTGAATACGAGATAGTTATTGGAAACGGCGAGCTTTATGCCTCGGTTATTTACGGGCGCTCCATAACGCGCCGCCTGCTCTCCCTGCCTATACACGACTTGTCCGAGGTCGGCATATATGACGACGAGGCATACGCGCGCCTTTGCTCACAATCGCTTCAAAAAAACTTTATATGCATATCTTCCCTCTCCGCACCCGAGATATTTTATGCAATATATGATGACGGAAAAGACCGCTGCGTTCTGTATTTTGAAACCGACGAGCGTGGACTCGCAATTCTCAAGCGCGACAATCCATCTGCATTCAGAGTAAAAAGAAAATAAATATAGAAAAGGAACTCAAAAATGAAAAATCAGCACGAAATAACGGTACGACTCTCCGAGGACCTCTTGCGCAAGCTCATCTACATATCAGAGGCAGAGGGCAGAACGCCAAACAACCAATTTATCTTTATGCTGCGCAACAACATTCAGTATTTTGAGCGCGCAAAGGGTAAATTCAATCAATCAAAGCTTAATGCAATAGATATTTCTCAATATACAAAAAACGAGGACTGATAAAGTCCCCGTTTTTTTATCAAACAAAATTCAGAAGCTCTGCAATATCGTCAACGATAGGGCAACCGCACGCGGAAAGACGGCGGCGCGACTGATGACCGCCCGCGTAAAGCACGCAATCTGCTCCGAGTGCCCTTGCCGTGTCGGCGTCGTGAACGGTGTCACCTATCATAATGGCAACCTCCTCAGTGTTGCGCGCTCTCCACTCGAGTCCGCGCTCAATCTTTGATCCTGCGTGAATGTTGTCAAGTCCGATAACTTCGTCAAGATAGTGTCTGACCCCCAGCTTTTCAAGGTAATATTCCAGCATATTTATTTCGCACGCGGATATTATCACCTGGCGAATTCCCTTTTGCATCAAAGCTTCCATGGTTTGTGCAACAGATGGGCAAAGTCCTGCATTTGCGGCATGCTCATTGTATAGGTCCACCCAGATCGGAGCCAACACCTCATAAGGCTCGCTGTCAAAATCAAAGCCCAGGCCTCTGTAATACTCAACTATCGGGAAATCAAATATTTCTCTGTAATGCTCAACGTTGGGTATTTCCTTAAGCCCTCTTTCTTTAAGCATTTTATTAACGCTGACTATACCTGCCATCATATCGTCAAATATAGTTCCGTTGAAATCCCATATTACGCAAGTGTGTTTCATCAAGATCCTCTTTTCAAAATCAGCCTCTGCTCCACAAGGTGAGCAGAGGCTTGAGTTATTTTATTCAACTGTTTCGGGGAGATATTTCATTTCTGTAAGCCAACTGTAATAAATGGTGTAAGGTGATTCACCGTTAAGATCGGGCTCTCCCGTTTCATATCCGCTTGTATCATATTCCTTGTCGGTAAGCTTGTTAAGCAGCAGGTTTCTGCCAACCGAGGTAACCGTTACGATCTCGTAGTCCATAGACTTGGATATAGCCTCAAGCTCCAAGACAAACTCATCGTAAGTAGGACAAGCATCAAGTTTTGCAAAGGTTTCCGCGTTGCAAGCCGCCCAAACGTCCAGCTGGGAATCGTCCAGCTTTGCGCCGTATTCTGCCAATCTCTCGTTAAAACTAAAGCCGAGAAGCGGGTTTATCAAGGTTTCGTTACTCTGCTTCTTTGCATCCTCCCAATAGTTTGCGGGGAGTCCCTCCTCGGGATGCGAGATAAAGCAGTTACCCGTCTTAACGGTATCCATAAGATAATCGTCGTTAAGGCGCTCGAGCATACCGGTATCTTCATTTATTATGTAGTTTTCGCCCTCTATTCCGTACTGAAGAATGTTCTTAAGCGTGGAATTGGTGTTAAGAGATGTCAAAACCTTGACACAAGCCTCGGGGTTCTTGGAGTTTGCGGAAACCGCAAACATATTTCCGTAAAGCACCGAGGACTCCGCCTGAGGATACTTGGTTATGTAAACGTAATAGGACTTGCCGTTCTCATCGGTATACACACCGTAGGAAAGGTCAGAAGCCTTTTTTTCTTTTCCGTTCTCATCGTAGAAGGCAGCCTTCTTTATTGCAAAGGTTCCCGTTGTAAAGGAGATAGCCGCGTCTACTCTTTCGTCGTTCTCCTGCTGGAACAGTCCCTGATACTCATAATCCTTAAGGGTGCTGAGTATCTCTACGTATCTTTCGTTGGTAAAGAGATTACCGAATTCAAGCTCGACCTTGCCTCTGCCCACGTCTGCGGGATTAGCAAATACACAACCGAGAACGGAGGGAGCATTGTTTGTATTGACAATATACTCTGTTCCCCACATCTCGCTCTCAACAGCATCAATGTTCCAATACCAAACGAAGTTATTCATGCATTCGGTAAGGTTAGAAGCGATGGGAAGACGCGCAGGCTCGCTGTTCTTGATGTCCTCAAGGAAGAAGCCGCAGTCAGTTATGTCGGCAAATGACTCGTAAGTATATTTGTACTTATCCGCCAGCTCCTTATCGATAAGCATATAGGTATATTCACCCATCTTTACGTTGTTAGGAATAGCAAAGGTCTGTCCGTCCATCTTAACGCCATTCATAAGCGTACCCGAGATGTAATCATTGAGCAACCTGCCTGTCGAAGCCAGGTACTCGTCAAGACCGATTATCCATCCGTTTTCTATGTATTTTCTATACATTTCCTCGCCCTGAATGTAGACGATATCAAGCTGATTTTCCTCTGCCTCGGGATACACGAGCTGCTGAATTCCGAAATCACCCGTTTCATATCTGTCGCTGCCGGAGCTGCTCTGGCCTGAAGAATAGTTTTCAAACTTCTTATACTCGGGGAAATGCTCATAGAAGGACTTGGTTATAGCCGCCTCAGAATACTGGTCGGGGAAAGCCGCCATATACTCGTCAATGTAAAATTCAAGCGCTCTTTCTGCAAGTCCCGCCTCAAGCTGCTCCAAAGCATACTCTGCCATGGTTGACTCAAGAAGCTCGAAATACTCCTCCTCTGTGTAGAAAAGGATATCCACGTTTATCTTGTGGTCGGACTTGGTCTGCTTGGAAAATGCAGCTTCAACCGCATCATAAGTTTCCTTTATGCGCTTTGCCTCAATGTATCTTTCGTCTTTTTCATTGCCGCCGCATTCTTTGTCAAGATATTCGGCAAGCTCTTTGTCGGTGTTGAACACCTTGCGCTCGGTGATGATACGCATAGTTATAGTTTTTGCGCCTGTATTCGTATCAACGTCTGCACTTGTGCTATCATTCTGCGAGCAACCCGTTAAAGCCACGCTCAAAAGCATAGCCAGCGCCAAGCATAGACTAATCAACCTATTTTTCATACTTAACCTCCAAGATTTTCCACGCGCTGAAGCGCGGAGCGGCAAAACCGAATATCAATATATATTTTACAATATATCCGGGGTTTTGTCAAGTAATAAAGCCTCAATAATAAATGTTTACAAATGATCAATCAAGGAATCCGCGAAGATGTCTTGCGCGGCTGGGATGGCGCAGCTTGCGCAAAGCCTTTGCCTCTATCTGACGTATTCTCTCTCGGGTTATGTCAAACTCCTTGCCAACCTCTTCAAGCGTTCTGGTCCTTCCGTCATAAAGACCGAAGCGCAACTTGATAACGTGCTCCTCTCTGGGAGTAAGCGTATGGAGCTCGCGCTCAATTACCTCGCGCAGAATGGTTGAAGCCGCCGCGTCCTGAGGAGCGGGCGTATCGTCATCGGGAATAAAGTCGCCAAGGTGGCTGTCCTCTTCCTCGCCTATAGGTGTTTCAAGAGAAACGGGGTCCTGCGATATCTTAAGTATCTCGCGAACCTTGTCTGCGCTCATACCGATCTTTTCACCTATTTCCTCAGCAGTGGGCTCGCGACCCAGCTCCTGAAGCATCTGGCGGGAGTACTTTGTTACCTTATGAATGGTTTCAACCATGTGAACGGGGATACGAATAGTTCTCGCCTGGTCCGCGATAGCGCGGGTTATAGCCTGTCTTATCCACCATGTAGCATAAGTTGAAAATTTGTAGCCCTTGGTGTAGTCAAATTTATCAACCGCCTTCATAAGACCGAGGTTACCCTCCTGAATAAGATCAAGGAAGTACATTCCGCGGCCGAGATATTTCTTTGCGATACTTACAACAAGGCGGAGGTTAGACTCAACGAGAATATTCTTTGCCTCGTCATCGCCGTTCATCATTCTCTCGGCAAGTGCCTTTTCAGCATCGCCGTCAAGCAGCGGAATTCGGCCTATCTCCTTGAGATACTGGCGCACAGGGTCGTCTATGGACACGCCCTCCTGCTCGAGAATGCGCTCCATGTTCTCGCTGTTGCCAAGCTTGGATACTTCCTGCTCTATCTCCTCAAGCTCTGCATTTGACAGGCTTCCGGGTATAGAAACGCCGTTATCCTCCAAAACCTCGCAAAGCTTGCCAAGCTCGTCCATATCGTAATTCATTTCTTCAAGCGCCTGATCCAGATCCTCGTCCGAAAGGCCGCTCTTTTTGCTCTTTTCAATAAGGTCCTCAACCTTTTTGGACTCGCTCTCCTCAAGCGTTTCCTGTTCTTCTTTGTAAAGCTCTTCCTTCATGTTAAAACCGTCCCTTTTCATATAGTCCAATGCCAAAAGGCATTACTGATTGACTTTTATTTATTGCTTCGCTTTTGATTGATCAAAAGCATTATTTCGTCCACTCCGCCGCTTGCAGAGGTGAGGCTCTTCTCATTTTTCAGCGTTTCAACGCACTGCTCAAACACCTGCGCTCCGTTTTCGGTAAGCGAGCGTCGCTTTTGCATAAGGCCCTCAAGTCTTCCCATCTCCTCGGCGCTAAAGAACTGACCGAGCAGAGAAAAATCGTATTCACCGGACGTGACCAGCTCCATTATGCGCTCGAACACCGCCCTATGAAATGCCGAGAAGAAATGCTCACCGCGAAGGTCTATCTGACCCTTGACAATAAGCTCTCTATACTCCTCGTACATCAACATAAGGCCTATAACTGCCTCCTCGGCAGAAGTAGCCTTTATGTTTTTGGCAGCATCTCGGTTTATCTTATCTCCAATTCCCATTGCAGACAAGCGCGCCTCCTGCGAGGTCTTTTGAGCATACTGCTTGAGCTTTTTCTTTCTCAAAAGCTCAACGTCATTTTTAAGTCCCGCCTCGGAAACGCCAAGCCTTTTCGCCGCGGCGGCAATGTAGACCTCGCGCTCCACGCCCGAGAACACCTCCGAAATGTACTCGCACATCTCGCCGGAAGCCTTTATCTTTTCGTCAGGCAGATCGGCGTTGTATTTTGCAAGTATGCTCTCAAGCTTGAATTCAAAGCCCGTTCTCGCAGAATCCAGCAATCTCCTAAAGCTGTCCTTGCCAAACTTTTTGAGATACTCGTCCGGGTCCTTTGCTCCGTCCATGCGGATTATCTTGACGTCAAGGCCCACCTCGGACAGCATTCGTACCGCTTTTCTGGTGGCATTTTGTCCTGCATCGTCCGAGTCATAGCAGATGAGCACCTGCTTTGTATATTTGGCCATAAGCCTTGCCTGCTCCTGTGTGAGCGCGGTGCCCAACGTTGCAACGGCGTTTTCAAATCCCGCCGCATGCAAGGCGATAACGTCCATATATCCCTCGCAAAGAATAAGCCTTTCCGCACAATGATTCTTTGCATAATTGAGTGCAAACAGATTTTTGCTTTTCTTAAATCCGGGCGTATCGGACGAGTTGAGATATTTGGGCTTGGAATCGTCCATAACGCGACCGCCAAACGCGATAACGTCACCCGTTGTATTGATTACGGGAAAAATGACCCTGTTCCTGAACATATCGTTGGTCCAGGTCCTGCCGTTTTTCTCCATTTTTCGCCCGAGGAATGCAACCTGCAGCTCCTCGTCACTATATCCCTTGGACTTCAAGTGGCGCGACAAGCCGTCATATCCGTTTGGCGCAAAGCCAAGTCCAAAGCGCTTGATTATGATCATCGGCAGGCGTCTTTTGTTAGCAAGATAGTCCATACCAACGCCGCCAACGTTTTTGTCAAAAAGGCAGGCGCGGAAATATTTGGCCGCCTCGAGATTCATCTCGAAAACTCTGCGCTTTGATACTCCGCCGCGCTCGCTTCCATCATCTGCCTTTATTGTTATTCCCGCTCTCTTGGCCAGGAATTCAACAGATCCCGCATAGTCAAGATTTTCTGACCTCATGGCAAACGTAAACACGTCGCCGCCCGCTCCGCAACCAAAGCAATAAAAGGACTGCGTTGCGGGAAACACCGTAAAGGAAGGCGTTTTCTCGTTATGATAAGGGCATAAACCTCCAAAATTGGAGCCTGCGCGCTTAAGATTTACGTAACTGCCGATAAACTCAACTATATCGCTCCTCTGGCGGATATCTTCAATAAGATCCTTTGAAAATCTCATCTTCCCCTCCAGATCTTGGGGACAAAGAGTTCATTGTAGGTTTCGATCGCATATCTGTCGGTCATTCCCGAGAGAAAATCGCAAACGCAACGCTCTGCACTCTCCTGCTCCATATTTTTTCTGTAAGTTTCGGGCATTTTGTCAGGGTGAGAAACGTAATACTCAAAGAGCTTCATCAAAAGCTCCTTTGCCTTGGAATCCTCGCTTTTGGCGATAGGATTCTGATATACGCGCTCAAACAGGAAGGCCCTGAGTGCATCAGTCGCCTTTTGCACCTCGTCCTCCATTTTTATATAGGGCTTGTCATAGCTTTTTTCAATAACGCTGGACACCATAGTATTGATCCTTGCGCTATGCTTATCTCCCAGAACGTCCGATATGCTCTTTGGTATATCCGAAACGTCAAGTATGCCCGCGCGGCAAGCATCGTCTATATCGTGATTTATGTAAGCGATGCGGTCCGCGTATTTGACTATAACTCCCTCAAGGGTGGAAGCCATATGACTACCCGTATGATTAACGATCCCGTCCCTTACTTCCCAGGTAAGGTTCAGCCCCTTGCCGTTCTTTTCCAGCTTTTCAACAACGCGCAGGCTCTGCTTATAATGGGTAAACGAAGCATCAAAGCACTCCTGAAGTGCCGCCTCGCCCGCGTGTCCAAACGGAGTATGACCCAGGTCGTGACCCAAGGCCGCCGCCTCCGTCAGGTCCTCGTTGAGCCTTAATGCTCTGGCGATTATTCTGGCTATCTGCGTTACCTCAAGCGTGTGGGTAAGTCTGGTTCTGTAGTGATCGCTGGATGGCGCCAAAAACACCTGCGTTTTATGCATCAGTCTTCTGAAGGACTGCGAATGTATTATCTTGTCGCGGTCGCGCTGAAACTCCGTTCTGTTATTACAGGGCACGTACTCGCGCTCTCTGCCGCGCGTATTTGAAGTCAGAAATGCATAAGGAGAAAGCGTGTCTTTTTCACGCTCAAGAAAAACATCGCAGATTTTCTTTTCGCTGTTCGAAACCATACCGTTCTCCTCCTTTTTTCGTCCTCACGCTAATAATATACGCCGCTTTTTTCAAAATCACTCTTTTTTTATGAGAAATTTTTGTTTTTGACCGTTTTTTGACAAATTATTTATCAACTATCTGGAAATCCACAACTCCCAGCTCGATTGCCGTTCTGTATATCAGGTACTCCTGCCTTGAAAAGAGAAGTCTTAAGCCGTAAGTCCTGATGTAATATTCGTTTTGTTCAAGAACCGTTTCAAAAGTGCTGGGGAGCTGATTGCCCTCACCGTCCGTTTGCGGCTCTGTGTCATTCAAAGTAAGATGCGTAAGGTCAAGCGCCACAAAATCGCAGCTTTCCTTGAGCCTTGCAACATAGTATATCTCGTCCTCGGTAAGCTTTAAGGTATCGGCGGACACCGCAACTCCTATCGCACAGCTTTGTGCCGATCTTGATGCACGCGCCAAAAATTCTTCAACCTCTCGCGTGTTCTCGTCCGTAACGGTTATACCGAGCAGCAGTATCTCGTCAATTCCGCTCTCCGCTGCCTCGCCGATGAGAGAAAGCTCATAAGCCGCATACACGTCGCGCAGGCTCTTGTCCGATTGCTCAAAAGCTTTTACGTAAAAATATCCGCAAGCTCTGCCGCCTACATCGTGTATATCCCTTACAACGTTATATAGGCTGCTGCTTTCGTCACTTGTATCAAGTCCAAGCGTTGCCGCAACAGTTGAGGAATAGTCAAGCGCTCCGCCGGTGTGACGCAGGCTCATAGAAAAGTCCTCTATTCCTTGCATATAGTAGTCCGCAGCGGAAGATCCTTTTGCAAAGAAGTATCCCTCTATGCTTTTTAACGTCTTATTTCCTTTTTGGTATTCAACCTTTTGAAAATCATATTTGGGACGGGAGGTTATTCTGTCCGCGCTCTGACGCAACAAAAGACCGATAACTACAGATATCGCAAAGCTGAGCACAATGAATATCACAATGCACAAAATATATGCAGGCACGCGCGACCTTTTGCGCTCCGCGCCCGTGCGCCTTGAAAACCTTTTAGTTCTCCGCCCTGCCATACTGCTCTCTCCTTCTAAAATTTTAGTTTATGGATAAGAGATCCAAGCTGTTAAAATAATCGTTGCCGACAAACTCGATCTCGCCCCTGTGCGCGTCCGCCAGCTGCTTGAGCACGGCATATTTGTAGTAGACCAAAAACTCGTTTGCTCGAGGGCCAACCTGATCTTTGTCCTTTGGAACTCTCATAAGAATATAATAGCCTTCCTCAAGCTCCAATATTTCGCTCGCCTCGTATTCGTCAAGCGAGAAGGCTATCTCCTCATACTTTTCGTGCATCTGACCGTAGGTTATGTAATAGTCGCTTCCCATAACCGAATAGCCCGAAACAAAGGGCGCGTTTCCGATAGCACTCTTCATAATTGAAAATCTCTCGGAATCGGTCTTGGCAGAGTTGAGCTTTTCAAGCTCTGCCCGCGCATGCCAAATCGAACTCTTTCCATCACTGTACTTCCAATCCTTTGGATAGAAGGCGTGAATGACCTTTACGTAGCTTTCGGCCGTCATTACGAAATCAACGAAATCCTTGAGATTGTCCTCGTTGTACTTTATCTCCTCGCCGCGTGCCTCAAGCACCTCAACTATCTCACCCTCAAGATAAGCAACTCTGTACACAAGGCGCAGCAGGCTATCCGTCATGCCGTTTTTTGCAAGCCAAGCCTTGTATGCTTTTTTACCGCCGATCTCGTCCACGAAATCTCTGATCGCATCATTTACGTATTTGTCCGCATCGCGCGAGTCGGCGTCAACGCCGTATTTTTGGCACAGCGACAGGATAACGTAATTGCTCTTTATATCGTCATAAACGTTTGACTGAAGCTCGGATTCGTATTGCGCCTTTCGGCTGTCATCCAGCGTATCATACTTGCCGTATTTTGCATCAAGCTCGGCGCGGTTTATTTTGACCACGTAGCAAAGCTCCTCGAATCTTACCTCAAAGCCCGCAACCGTTCCCACAACGGCCGCCTGCTCTTCCGTGCTTTCGATAGGCACAACGGGACCCAAGTCAAATACCAAAACAAGCACCAGAACGATAACCGTTGCCAAAGCGGAAATGCCGATTATCGCCGCGGCGGTTTTTTTCTTTTTCGACCAATTTGCTATATTTTTGCCCGACTTTTGTGTCAGAGCAGCCCTGTTTTTCTCCAAAATATATCCTCTGCCTTTCATTTATGCCACAAAGGCATACTTTTAACCCATTATAACAGTTTATTATATCATATCTTTATGAATGATCTATGAATTGACAAAAAATTGCGCCATTATTTTTGTTTTCAAAACATCTATACAAAATGGAAAAAATGTGTTATAATGAGATATCGACCAAAACTTTTTGGAGGTCTATTATGGAATATACCATCCCATTATCTCAAATAGAGAGTGAATTCTCGCTTGAACGCGTAACTGTTCCCGAAAACTACGATACAGTAATGATATCCACGCCTCAGGTATGGAGACCGGGACTTGCCCTGGCGGGCTTTTACGAGGTTTTTGACAACCGCAGAATATGCATTATCGGAAATGCCGAGCATTATTATCTTTCGGGACTTGAAGCCGATGAAAGAGATAAAAGGCTTATTGAATTTGCTGAGCATCGACCCGTGGCTATTATTTTCACTCGCGAGCTTGAGGTGTTCCCTACACTGAAAAACAAAGCCGAGGAGCTTGGAGTTCCCGTTTTCAGCTCCAAGGAAAAGACCAGCTGGCTTATAGCCTCTCTCATAAGCTCGCTTAATACCCACCTCGCGCCCCGCGTCACGCGACACGGAGTTCTGGTCGAGGTGTACGGCGAGGGTATACTTATCCTCGGAGAGAGCGGAGTAGGTAAAAGTGAAACCGCGATAGAGCTTGTAAAGCGCGGTCACCGTCTTATCGCGGACGATGCCGTTGAAATAAAGCGAGTTTCCGCAAAAACGCTCGTTGGCTCTGCTCCCGAGATAATCAAGCATTACGTTGAGCTGCGCGGTATAGGTATCGTGGACGTTCGCCGTCTTTTCGGTATGGGTGCAGTCAAAGAGAGTGAGAAAATAGACCTTGTTATTAACCTCGAGCCCTGGATACAGGGCAAGATGTATGACCGACTTGGCATAGACGAGGAAAAGATCAATATTCTGGGCAATGAGATACCTTCCATTACCATTCCCGTTATGCCGGGACGAAACCTTGCCATTATCCTCGAGATCGCGGCGATGAACCACAGGCAGAAAAAGATGGGATATAACACCGCGGAGGAGTTCAACAAGCGCCTTATGGCACAGCTCGAAATGAACGAAGTTAAATAATGATATACGTAACTTGTAGAATAATACCCGACGGTGACAGCACCGTCGGGCTTTATCAAAAAGCATTAACCGAGTTCGGACAGCACAACGCGGAGTATATAGGAGAGATTTACACACGTACAGAAAAGAGCGCCACCCAAAGCCTCTATTCCCTTTTGTGCCTTGCCGAGCTTTTGAGGGATGCCAATGCAGATCCTCAAACCCTAAGCCTCAAAAGAGCCGAGGGCGGCAAGCCATATTTTGAGGATAACGAGTGGCAATTCAATATATCTCATTCGGGTAATTGCGTTGCCGTTGTTCTGTCAAACGAAGGCGCGGTTGGAATAGATATAGAAACCGCCAATATATCCGAAGATAAGGCTGAAAAAATGGCAAAACGCTTCTTTACCGAGAGCGAGCAAGCCGTGGTTTTTGAAGATCCCGCCGCGTTTTGCGAGCTTTGGAGCAAAAAAGAGGCTATCGCAAAGTATTTCGGAATGGGCCTTGGTAACTTTGTAAAACAAACAAGAGAGAAAGAATGGGAACACGAGGAACAGGTGCAAGTTTTAAGTCTTAACGTTCTTGACAAAAACGTAATTCTTTGCGCGAGCAAGGGTAGTTCCGCGCCCCATATCGTATAGAATATACTTGTCAACCCCCAAAAATGCCGATAAAATTTTTTTGAAAAATTTCAAAAAAGGGGTTGACAAGCGAGTTCAACTATGATATAATAAGCGGGTCGCGAGAACATGGCCCATTGGTCAAGCGG